>CAYYXF010000007.1:0-35552 GCA_964475545.1 uncultured Candidatus Bathyarchaeia archaeon
TCAGAGCAGGAAGAATCAAAGTGACAAAATAAAGAACCTGCCAAGTCAAAAACAGGACCAAGAAAAGCAAAAACGCCTTCTTTATCTCACCTATCAAACGAACACCTGCATTCCTCTAAACGAATGGTCTCTTGGTTCAGCTATAACTTCTCCGCATACTTGGTCGGTTAGGATAATACTTTGCCCACACACACAGCGTGTCCGTGTGTGGTGTGGGTGGGTATAGGTGCAGGAGCAGTGGTGCATATAGGCAAAGGTTGGTTGGTTTGGATAAAACTTCACCCAACTTCTGACTCCTTGGAATTTCATTCTTCACAATGGTTTCAGGGACTCCGCGCGCGCTAGATGTTTCTTACAAAAATAATGGTTGCAACCTTCGTCACAAGTAACTCTATATTCGATTTTTTCCATGCAATCTTTTCCGTAGAAATAATCCTCTTTTGCGTTATACATATCGCAAGAAAAATCATTTGGTTGTGGTAATTTTGTCACCTTTTTCATTCAATCGCCTCTTCATCAATGCTACTGGCTTTCCATCACATTTAGGGCAATACCAGAATCTACCAATGACCATTCTCTTAGTCTTATCTTCCTTGCACTTGCCGCCGCATTTCAGGCAACGATGTGCCTTAATTAGCTTCCATTCTTTTGCTGTCTTCATTCTTTTTTCACCTCTTTTAGTTCGCAATTCTGGTTAGTTCTCTTGGTTCAGCTATAACTTTTCCGCAGAACCAAAACAACCGATATTCGCTTGAGGGGTAATATTAATCTCTAAATTTACCCCTTATACTGAACCTGCCTGCTGCCTCTGCTCCACAGATGTCATACGCAGCTTCTTTGAACGAAGGGCAGGGATAGGTGGTCTGTCTTCTGCTACGTCATCGTCAATGTTGGTTGGTTGGATAAAACTTTACCCCCAAACCCCAAACTGGCTTGAAGGGACCGATAGAAGAAAGCTCTAATCCTCGACAACAATCGGCATCGTTTTTGCCCATTGAGCTATTCCTTTCAAATCAATGAATCCAAAGAGTCTTACCCCTAATCTATCAAAGTATGATTTCATGTCTTCTATGATTCTCTCCGAATCCGTCCGGGCAAGTTTGGCTACACTCCCATACCCATCAGCCAAGGATGAACCGTATTGTATGCAATAAGAGTGTTGTTGGCGTAAACGCTCACGTTAAAGCTCTGGACGATGTTGCCCTGGTTCGTGACGTTTATGTTCACGTGCACGCTGAAATTCTGGAAGACAACAGTTTTCGGACCTCAAGCGCCTGACTAGATATCTGGAGCTTCTAGGGAAGAAGATTTCAATCCAGACAATTCCTGATGGCAAAGTGAACATTGGGCAGAGTTGCATACGCTCGGTATAGGCATAGTGTCAACTACTGGATTCCCATCTGATCTTTCTTCCCGAGCTTTTGTATACACAAAGGTTCTCACTAGGGGCTTCGTAGTGAACAAAAAAATGGACGCTATTAAGGGTACTAGGCTTTTGGTTGCATCTCTTATGACCCTTTTGGGCATCGTTTATTTGCTTATGGCTGTCTTCTTTGGGCCTTTTTTGGAGACTGTGGGAATAGAAATGGCGTTAGTGGCTTTAGTTAGACTGGTGTACGTTGCCTTAGGAATTGGTCTCTTCGCAGGCAAGCGGCTTTTCTTCTATCTCGGGGTAATCGTCCCCTTAATATGGGCAAGCATGGGAATAATCCACTATATTACTCAGAAGCCAGACCCAATCGAGTTCCTTTTCATAGCAGCCGAGATCATAGTTATTTTGTGCTGTTGCTACCTCATACTTCACAAAACATCTTCGTAGCGTGCGCACTGTAGAGATTGCCTTGTAAGTGTTTAATAGCCCTAAGCCACTAGGTATTGATGATGGGCCCGATGGCGGAAATTGCAGGTTACGTCCTCAGAATCGCAAAAGATTGTTGGGTTGACCACGTTTTCAGCATGGCGATCTACCATACCCGCCTCCACAGAAGATGGAGGCCTGACCAAACGATAATCTTCATACATAAAACAAATGCGGGAGACGCCATCGTAGGTTATGGCGTAACAGAGAATGTTTATCAACAAAATGATCTCTCTGAGGAAGAAAGACTGGGAAGCGAAGAATGGAAAGAGGCCATAGTCTTCAAGTACGTTGTCAGATTTGAGAAACCTTTGCCGGTTAGGGAAACATTCCTTAAAGAACCCAAGTTTCGCGGAAGATATGTCCATGGCTTACCTCTCAGTAGAGAGCAACTAGACTCAATTTTGAACCAAGCTGAGTCGCCGTCGCAGTAACATACCAAAAGCCTTAAAACAATTCACCATCAATGACTACAAAGGAGCAAGCAAAAATGGTCTACTGCGTAAAATGCGGCACCAACAACCCTGACGACGCTCGAGTATGCACAAAATGCGGAGCACAATTGTACACGACCGGCGAAAGCAGGCATTACAGGCGAATGGAAGACGAATGCTTCGGAATCCCACGAGGAGGCACAATCGTCGGCTTAGCTATCGGCATAATCATACTGCTCTGGGGAGTGATATGGTTCCTGCAGCAAAGCGGAGTAATCGCACAGAACATAGAAGTGTGGCCTTTCGCAGTCATAATCTTCGGAGTGCTAATCATAGTTGGCGCCTTCTACGGAATGCGCCGAAGATATTGACCCCACTTTTCTTTTGCCCCGAATCTCACACGGAGTCAGACATGTTCTGCAGATCCTCCAATGATCCCACTGAGAAAGCAAAATTCTAGTGAAAATCCAGAAAGCAATCAGAACAATCGAAAACAAATCAACAAGCAAGCTTCCTGTCAATTGGTCCAGTCCGGCAAGAATCAGAAAGCCGCCTAAAACAAAGAACACGTTTAAGATCAGCCGGGCAAAACCTCCAAACTTCAATTGAAGAAACCCAAATATCATTGCCGCCACTCCAATCACGACGGCTGAAAACCCGATCTGCTGTAGCTCCCATCCTGCAAAGAAATATGCAAAGGTTCCGGAAAGCGCGCCGAGTGCTCCCAAGAGGAGACCTATACATGCCGCACAAAGAACGTGCCCGTTTACTTGTATCGTGTGATCTGAGAACTTGCCGCAATCATAATGGTGTCCCTTTGTGCTGACAGCCAAGTCTGAAGTCTGAGGGGAGGAAGCTGTCGTATCCATTCTCCTTTGGTGGCCGAACGTTTCTGAGCATTTCCGTGGGGACAAGGAACCTACTATTCCAAAAAGGCAAATTAGAGCGAAGATTGAACCTATCACTGGTTTTCGCCACATGACAGTTTCCGTGGATGGTGCACCATGCAAAGCAAGCAACAGAATTGTGAAGAATCCGAAAGCAGACACTGCTATCGAGAAAGGCACGACTAATCCTGACAGCCCAAACTTGGTCACGCGTGCTCGCCTAAAATAGTGCCTTAAGCTGGTCTATTATCCCTCTTGTAGCCATGAACCAGAAGACTCTTCTCTTCAAATCGTTGCTCGAGAACAATCCCCCGAACCTTCTACTCCATGAACCGTAGAAGCTCCTATAGCATTTGTACAGCTCCTCTTGCACTTCCTTGGTTGACAACGTTTCCGTTGGCATTATCGCGTGCACCATGTCGTAGTGCGACCAATTAGTATCCTCTATCCAGCCATTTCTTTTCGCTTCGTCGTAAATCTGGTTTCCAGGAAACGGCGTGAGAACGCCAAACATGACGAAGTCCGGGTCTAATCCATCAGCGAATTCCCGCAGGCGAGAAATTGATTCTTTAGTATCCTTTCTATTACCTATAATGAACATCGCGTGGGCGAAAATGCCGTTTTCCTTCAGCAGTCTCACCGCTGTCTTCGCGTCATCCGGCGTTATGCCCTTATTGAAGCCTTCAAGAGTTGACGGATCAGAATTCTCAACTCCCAAAAGAACCCAGTTGAGTCCTGACTTTCTAAGCTTTGGCAGGGCATCTTTGTTTCTGACAATGTCGTCGCATCTTGCCTGAACAAACCACGTCACGTCGTCAGGCATCCTGCGTTTAATAATCTCGTCGGCAATGTCGCTTATCCTCGTGCCTGCACCTAGATTATCATCTGTTAGCCAAATGAACTTGCTACCGAAGTTACGATGGCAAAACTCCATCTCATCCGCTATGCGCTTAGGTGACTTGGCTCTCCACGTTCCCTGCCAATGCTGCCACTGAGTGCAGAAAGTGCACTCATGCGAACATCCTCTTCCACCTTCGATCAACGCGAAGCGAGCGTCGCGTCCCGCCATCGCAGCGAAATGATACTTGCTGATAGAATCTTTAACGAGATGATAGCCAGGGTACGGCAGTTCCTCCATATTCTCAATCAATGGTCTAGGAGGGTTATGCACGACGTTCCCTTCATGTCTGAAAGAGATACCTTCTATCCTTGGAAGAGCACGTTTGTCTTCTGCATTTTCGACAAAATTTGTCAGGGTTCGCTCTCCTTCTCCTCGAACTATCGTATCAATGGAGGCATACTCTTTCAGACTTTCTTCCGCAGTAGCAGTGAAATGCTGTCCTCCAGTGACAGTGATAATATCGGGGTTCACTTTCTTGGCAGTCTCCAACGTCCTTACAACCACGTAAGTGTTGCACGTGGCAAGTGAGCTTGAAGCCACAATATCAGGATTGGATGATTCAATTCGTTTTTCCATATCTTTCCAATCCACATGCTCAGCGTTGCAATCCAACACTTCAACCTGCACGCCTTCGACTTCCTTTTCCAGATATGCAGCTAGCTGAATGATACCATAAGGCGGGGGCAAATACTCTCCCATGACAAACCATTGTTCCTTCGGTGGCTCGATGAAGAGAACCTTCATCTCCTTACTTCTCCATTAGACTCGGTTATGCATATCTTGTCCTTTTAATGCTTTTCAGCCAGCATGGCAACTGTTTTAAGAAGGAAGCACAAATACGATTCACCAGGTGTGACACATGGCAGCAAAATTCAAGCGTCGATCAAGAGGCACAGATTGGCTAGGTCTACTCTCCTTCGGATTCTTCCTCCTGCTTCTCGGCACAGTCTGGGCCATGAACCCCAATGCCCTCGCTGATGAAGCCAAAGCCTTTGTCAAAAGCGAAAGCTGGCATCTCAAACCTCTAACAGGAAACCTAAGCCTCCCAGAACCTACGCGCACATTTCCAGCAATCTACACGGCAGCCGAGCAGTTCTGTCTAGCTTTCGGATTCTTCGAAATCGCAATCCTAATCATCAGATTCGTATTGCACGACCGCCTAGACAGGAAGGCTGATGCTGTTTCCGGCATAGCATTCTGGCTCAGCGCAGGCTACTTTCTAAGCTTACTCGTAAACCAACCACCAATAGGCTGGTTTGCATTCCTCGCCGGAATCATAATCTCAGGCGGCATTGCCATCACTGCCTCAAGCCTTGTCAAACTTTTCAGATAACATCCAAAGGCAGGGCAAACCTCTTTTGGCAATTGGGAGAGTAGGTGAAACCCTAAGCAAAGGAGCTGATAGTAGCGTGTACAAGTGAGCCTTTTTGGCTGATTTTTCTTCTGATGAAAGAGTTTAAATGCTGATTTGGATTTATCGTTGTGCTATTGTGGGGGAGTAAATATTTGGCTAGGTTTATTTTTGTTACAGGCGGAGTGTTGAGCTCTGTTGGCAAGGGGATTTTGACCTCCTCCGTAGGCAAGATGCTTCAGACAAGAGGTTTGAAGGTCACAGTAGTGAAGATTGACCCGTACGTGAATGTAGATGCAGGAACCATGAATCCATACATGCACGGTGAAGTCTACGTGACTGATGATGGCGGCGAGACCGACTTGGACTTGGGCTGGTATGAGCGTTTCCTCGACTTGAACTTGAAGACTGAGAACAACCTTACGACGGGCATGGTTTTCAAGGCGGTCATAGAGAAGGAGCGAAAAGGCGACTTCCTAGGCAGATGTGTACAGATCATACCTCACGTAACTAACGAGATCAAACATCGCATCCGCACAGTTGCGAAAAACTCCGGAGCCGACGTAATTCTGACAGAGGTAGGAGGCACCGTGGGAGACATCGAAGGCCAACCCTTCCTAGAAGCCATTCGCCAAATGCGCCTAGAAGAGGGCTACGAAAATACTCTGTACGTTCACGTTGCTTTGGTTCCAGTTCTAGACGTCACAAAGGAGATGAAAACAAAGCCTCTGCAGCACAGCGTTAACGAGCTGAGACGTATCGGTATCCAACCCGACATCATCGTTGCAAGAAGCCCGGAAATGATAGATTCTGAGTCCCGAAGAAAAATCGCGCTGTTCGGAACAATTCCAGAAGAGGCTGTTTTCTGCTCCTACAACGTTGAATCTATTTATCAGGTTCCGCTAATTTTGGACGACCAGGGAATGGGCGACTTCATATGCAAAAGATTCGGGTTCGCAGACGTGAAGAAGGACTTCAAAGAATGGAAACAATTCGTTGATGCAACCCTGAACCCAGAGAATGAAGTGAAAATCGCCCTAGTGGGCAAATACGCTGGACTGACAGACGCCTATGTAAGCATGAATGAAGCATTGCGCCATGGCGGAGCAGCATGCAAGACTAAGGTTTGCATCAACTATATCGAGGCTGAAAAGCTTGAACAAAACTCAAAAGCTGTAGAAACACTGAAGGAATTTGACGGGATATTCGTCCCATACGGTTTTGGCCCAAGAGGGACCGAAGGAAAGATAATGGCCATAGGGTTTGCTAGGGAAAACGACATCCCATTCTTGGGAATATGCTATGGACTGCAAATGGCTGTAGTAGAATTTGCCCGCCATGTCTGCGGTCTAGAGGAAGCAAATAGCACCGAAATCAATCCCAACTCTCCAAACCCAGTCATTGACCTAATGCCTGAACAGAGAGGAATAGAACTCAAGGGTGCAACAATGCGGTTAGGCGCACATAAGATAATTGTGAAACCAAATACTTTGGCATGCGCATTGTACAAGAGCGAGGAAATCTACGAACGCCACAGGCACAGATTTGAGGTTAACCTTGACTACCTCGAAAAACTTGAGAAAAACGGACTAGTATTCTCTGGAAAGAGCACCGACGGCCGTAGAATGGAAACTCTCGAATTGCCCGAAAAATTCTTCTTTTTTGCCACACAATTCCACGGAGAATTCAAAAGCCGTCCTGGAAAACCTGACCCAGAATACTACGGCTTCATCAAATCCTGCCTATGCAAGAAACTGGGCGAGCCTAAACCAGAGTTCTGATAAGCAGAATTCTCACCGCGCTATTCAGTTCGAGCGGTGATAGGGCCTAACGAGCTCTTCAAGCATTGAGAGCATCGCTGGAACCTTGAAAACGATGTCCGTGTAAGTTATTATGCCCACGAGTTTCCCATCACTCATAACGGGCAACCTTTTGGCTTTTTTCCTTGCCATAAGCTGTGCAGCTTCTTCAATGCTTGCATTCTCATTGATAGTCACCACAGGACTTGTCATAACATGCCTAGCAGTAAGGGTCTCCGGCGCCAAGCATGGTTCAACCTGCCTTGTGAGAATGTCGCGTTCCGTTATGATGCCAACCAGTCTTCCGCCCTGGACAACTATGATCGAGCCTATGCTGAATTTGTTCATCGTGGCCACTACCTCCTTCATAGTAGTGTCCGGGCGCACGACTCTGACTTCTTTGGACATAACATCCCTAACAATGACTATTGTAGCCATGCAACACCATCTCCAAGATTAGTGCATAACCATTCTTCAGTTTCATTCATTTATCTGTTTTGGCATATTCGCAATCGCCAAGATATATGACGGCAAGTCATAATAGCTCAGCATGGTTTATATGGGGTAGTTTGAATATTGAAAACCAAAGGATGATGCCTATGAGCAAGTCCATTGAGAATTTGAAAAATGCATTCACAGGTGAATCACAGGCGAACCGGCGCTACTTAGCCTTCGCTCGGAAAGCTGACGAAGAAGGCTTCTCTCAGGCCGCAAAGCTCTTCAGAGCCGCTGCAGAGGCAGAAACGATTCACGCATTGAACCATCTCAGAATAACGGGAGAACTGAAGTCAACAAAAGAAAACATGGATGCCGCGGTTGCCGGGGAGACCTTCGAGTTCAAGAAAATGTATCCCGGATACGTAAGCACAGCAAAGCAAGAAGCCAATCAACAAGCAGCCTGGAGTTTCGATGTCGCAAATAAAGTTGAACAAATCCACGCCGGTCTGTTCAGCAAGGCTGGCAAAGCGCTCCAAAATGGCGAAGAACTGCCACAAGTTGACTACTACGTTTGCAGTACTTGCGGAAACACGGTTGAAGCCGCCGCGCCAGAAAGATGCCCAATCTGTGGAGCGCCAAAAGCAAGTTTCTTCAAAGTAGCCTGACATGAATGCCTATGAGTCAGACCGATTCTTCAGCAGGATCAGATTTTCGTAATCGCCTGGAAGCGGCAAAAGGCTATCCTGAAGTGTGGCAAATTGTCAAAGACTCAGTTAAGCTTTCTCTGAACAAACGCAGAGACAGAATGATGCTTTTTCTTGACGACTTGCCCATCCAACTCGGCGCTTACCACTCAATTGGAACCAACAATATCGTTCTGAACAGGACACTAGTGCAAATCGTAGAAGCTACCATCGAGTCAAAGCGGGTGGTCAATGCCTTGATCTACAATCTTCTCTTGCACGAATACCTACACGCATTAGGGGAATACTCAGAGGAAGAAGTGAGAAGGATGGTCTACAAAGTAGCCAAGCAATGCTTCGGCGACAAACACATCGCTACAGAAATCGCAGAAAAAAGCCCATGGGCCCTACTTAACGGAATTCCCCTAGAAGCAATCAACTCCCGCAAACGTGTTATGGAAATCGTTAAGAATTTCGAGAAGCCCGACGAATACATAGTATGACCAGATTTCTTCGAGCAATACTTGCACACGTCCACAATGGGCGTTCACCTTCAAATTGCTGCTATCTGAGCAGTCAGTGCACAACCAAAACCTAAATCTCCGAGTTTGCATTGCATCTGCCAGTGGTTCACATGAGCGACAACGCAGCAATCGGCACTGCTCGAGAGAACGTCTACAGAAAAGATGGCAAAGCCTTAGTCAGCAAAATCAGCGCCGACAGAAAGGGTCTAAAAGATCGCATCTTGGAGGCAGTTGATTCAATCGGCGGTTTTGCGAAAGCTATTGAAAAGGGTGATCGCATTCTGTTAAAGCCCAACTTCAATACGGGCGATGCTCCGCCAGGGTCAAACGATCCTGATTTTGTCAAGGCCGTCATAGAATTATTGTATGAGCACGGTGCCGGTAGCGTGCTCGTCGGCGAATCGTCGATGATGTCCGCTTCAACCCGCAAGATTTTCGAAGAGACGGGGATGTTTAGCAAGGCGCGCGAAGCAGGAGCAGAAATCGCATTTTTCGACGAGGGCAAATGGACTAAGGTCAGTACAGGCGGAAAATTCCTCAAGACCGTGAGCCTTCCCAAAACTGCCCTTGAACCACGAAAGCTTGTTCACGTTTGCTGTATGAAAACGCATAGATGGGCAAAGTTCACAATGAGCCTGAAACTGTCAGTGGGTTTCATGAAACCTAACGAAAGAATGCGGCTGCACATGACACACATAGAAGAAAAGGTCGCAGACCTGAATTTGGTTGTGCATCCAAGCTTGATAATCATGGACGGAAGGAAATGCTTCATAAATGGCGGGCCAGCATGCGGCGAGCTAAGAGAGCCCAACCTGATACTTGCTTCGGGCGACAGAATAGCGATAGACATTGAGGCGATAAAAATGATCCAAAGCTATGCAGGCAATAATCTGGAAGATGAGCCTTGGAGCTACAAACAAATCAAGAGAGCTGTTGAACTGGGACTTGGGGCACAGAATGAACGAGCATACGCAGTCATCGGCAAATGATATTATTCCAGCTTCTCGAAGTGTATGACGTAAACAAGCTCGTTTTCGTCCCATTCACTATAGACTTCGCGCCATTTCTGCCTGAACTCTTTCAGCGAATGATAGCCCTCTCGCCTTGCATCTTCCTCGTCGAAGTATTTCAGCTTCTTTCTTTCGATTGAGGTTATGCGCAGATCTGCAAATCGAGGTTCCCGAACAATTGCCTGCACAACTGCTCCCGCCTTTATTTTAGGGTCAGGAATGGTGGTTCTCGAGGTTTGGGTCTTCTGGTCGTCGATTATCTGCTTCTTATCATAAGCTGAGAACTGCAGCTCATATGGAGCTTCAGCAACCTCCTTTATAACCTCTTCAATTGACCTTTCCGGCTCGCGAGTCATCCTTTCGATGACCTGAGTTCTTTCCTTGGCGGGAAGTCGCTTCTCCGCCAGTTTCCTAATTATCTCAATCTGTCTTTCTGGCTCTTTGACTGAGCGTCCAACTTTCAACGCCGTAGCATAGTCGATTTTTCCCTCGGGCACACTTCCTGAAATCATAGACGGAGCGACAAGCTTCTGGACTTCCTCCGGAACGATCTCAGCGGATCGAAGCCAGGCAGATATGGTGTCTGGACCGACGCCGACCCTGCTTGCAATCGCGTTTTGGTTAGGGTATTTTTCAGGGCAGTTTTCCAGTAGGTATTTGCACACGTTTCCTTTTTCAATGGCGCTGAGTTCTTCTCTTTGAACATTCTCTATCAGGTTCAATTGAACCACTTCATCATCGCTATATTTTCTCACAATTGCAGGCACTTTTTCGAATCCTGCCTGCTGGGACGCCCTATATCGTCTTTCACCTACTACAACCTCAAAGTCGTTGTCCACAGGTCTGACTATTATTGGTTCAAGCAGCCCGACTTCCTTAATGCTTCTTGCAAGCTCATTGAGGCGTTCTAGGTTAACCTCCAACCGCGGGTTAAGCTTGCTTGGATGAATCTTTTTCAGCTCGATTTCCATCATTATCTCAGGCATAGATCTTTACCCTCTCACTATGATAGGTATTCAAGTCTATTTCTATTTTAAGAATTCCGCGCACCACAGGATTGAGTGTGACCATCCAGCAACGTCAACTGGCTCTAGAGTCCTATTTGCGATGCGGCAACCTTCAATCCGTTCAGTGACACTTCAAAGAACTCCTCTTTGGGAATTCCGATTTCCTCGCAGACCATGATCCTTTCTCTTTCAGCACCTCTTGCAAAGTCCTTATCTTTGAACTTCTTAGCCACAGTCTCAGCTTTTACGTCTGCCAGCTTCTTTGAAGGCATGACCAGGGCACAAGCCACGAGCAATCCTGAGATGGCGTCACAGGCGATTAGCGCCTTCTCCATCATCGTCTCCGGCTTTACTCCAGTATGAATAAAATTATGTGCTTTTATAGCCCTGATAAGCTCGTCTGAGATCTTCCCGCTCAGAATTCCTTCGGCCAGAAGACCATGCTTTTCCGGCGTGGCTTCAGTCTTCTCATAGTCAATGTCGTGGAGCAGACCGAGCATACCCCAAGCTTCTTCGTTTTGACCTAATTGTTTAGCTGCGCTTTGCATTATGGCTTCAACAGCAAGCATATGGTAAACAACATTTCTCTTTGAGACATGCTTCGTAACCAAGCTGGTGGCTTCATCTCGGGTCATCAATAGTATCGCCTGCATCTGTTGTTGAGCGTTCACCTTTTATTAGCTTCTGTATTTTCCAGCCTTCTGGTTATTCAGTTTCTCCATACATTTGGTCTGGCGCAAGGATGTCTGGGTACTTGCTTCGCAGCGCACAGCGGGCCGAGAAACACAAATGACATGCATCAGCATAGTACTCATCGTGTGGAAGACCAAACTTTTCGACCAAGGCTACTGGTCCTTTGCGAATTAGAGGTTCAAGAATTGCATTCTCTTCAGGTTTGTGCTCATTGATTATTCTGGAGAATGGCTTTTGCCAAGCATTGCCGATTGAAATTCCTTGACAGACATGCACATGCCCGAGAGGGTCGACGTGAACCCTTTCCGGGCTCGTGAGGTTTTCGTAGGGGCATTTGGTGAACTCGCTCCAAGGCTTCTTGCTGGCTTTCTCTGTCAACTTGGTAGCCGCTCTGCCCTTGTACATTAATTCGCTCAGGCCTACTTTTGCTCCTTCGATTTCTTTGATGGTTGTTTCCTCGTTGGGATGCTTGACGGTGAGTATGTCCACTTTCAAGCCCAATGTTTTGGCAGCCTCCGTGGCATTCTTCACTTCTTCGATTTCCCAGTTTTCTCCGTGATAGAGGTCGCTACTTAGGCTTAGTTCAACATTTCCCGCTTTGGCCATTGGAAGCAACCACTCCTTAGCGTCTTTTGGGCATGTTGCCCAATAACAGTTTGAGAGGACTTCGACGCGAAACCCGAGCCTCACTGCTTCTTCAACAGCTCTAACCATGATGGGGTAATAAAGAAATGGTTCTCCGCCCTCCACAGAGACATAATTTACAGATTCGAGCTTCTTTGCTTCATTCAAGATGTTCATTATTTGTTCAATGCGAAAAGTGCCCCTTGCCTTTGGGCTTCCCCAGGCAAAGCAGTGATCGCATTCGGAATCGCATTTGTAGCTTAAGAGAAGATGAACTCCCTTCAACACCAACACTGTTCACCATGTTCATATTGACTTAGCAACGTAGTTAAACTTTGATGCCTACGCCGAAATTGCTGGGAAGCAATTGTTCTGCCGTGGAGATTGACAAACTATATAAATCCTGCTCGACGTCGTTTTGCAATCATTGCCAGGCGTATGACTAGATGGAATCAGTGAAATATAAGGTAACGTGGAAAACCCTGCTTCTGCCATTCATAGGCTTAGCTGCCTTCTTTCTCTACATATACATTTTCCAAGTGGACCTCATCGCAATAATCGAAAAAATCCAGCATATCAATCTCTACTTCTACGTGCTAGCCACGGCATCAACCTTGCTAGACACGTTGTTCGTTGCTCTGGCGTGGCATTCTCTGCTTGATTTTCTCTCAGTGCAGGTTTCCAGATTCAGGGCATTCCTCTATGTGTGGGTGGGAATATTCGTTGACACGTTGATCCCTGCTGAATCAGTAAGTGGAGAAATCTCCAAAATTTACCTGGTGAACAGGGAGCAAAACGGGACTGCAGGAAAGGCCACAGCCTCGATAATAGCGCACAGAATAATCGGAATGAGCATAAACGTCGGCACTCTGCTAGTAGGCGCTGCGCTTCTACTGATTGAAAATCAGCTTCGCGGGCTGCTTTTGACGCTAACATTGTTTCTCGTCGTTGTTACGCTTTTTTTCCTAGTGCTGGTTCTTCTCTTGTGCGTTAAGGAAAATTGGACCATGAGAATAGTTGACGGCATAATCAAATTTGTGGAGCGTGTGAGCAGAGGCCGCTGGAAACTGTCTCGATTCAGAGAAGAGGCTCTTAAGGAGGCTAAAGAGTTCCACAGCGCAATGAAGGAGTATGCTCGTGCACCAAAGACAATGTTCACAGCGGTTTCGTTTTCCGTCATCTCATGGATGTTTGCCTTGGCTGTCTTCTATCTGACGTTCTTGTCCATGGGGTACCCACAGATAAGCTGGAGCGCGATATTGGTAACTACTGCAATATTCATGGCCGTAAAATCCATACCTGTAGGCGTTCCGTTTGAGGTCGGCTTGCCAGAGATAACTCTTACCACGCTGCTGTTTTTCTTTGTCCGACCTTGGGCAGGAACAGACTTGCTTGCCATGGAGATAAGTGCAACAGCTACTATCTTGATGCGACTTCTAACTTTATGGTTCAGGTTCTTCATAGGCTTTGCAGCGCAACAATGGATTGGAATAAAAGTCATAACGACAAAAGCCAATGGAGAAACAAACCTGAACCAAACTGAAAAGCCTAAATCAGGCTTCTCCACTGATTCTGATCGATGACATCCCGAATGCCCGTAACCATAGAGACTGCATCGATGCGGCTCTTAGACAGATTATACGAGATCGAAAGAGAGTGCTTCAAGGAAGAAGCCTTCAGCCGACGGCAAATCGGTAGCCTCCTTGGAGACTACAATTCGATAAGCTTGGTTGCAGTTGAAAATGAAGCAATTGTGGGCTTCATCATAGGCATGATATACTTCAAAAGAAACGTGCTGGACGGTCACATACTCACGATAGACGTCTTACCGCAACATCAGCGAAAAGGGATAGGCCTGAAACTGATGCAGGAAATAGAGAAGATTTTCATTGAGAAGAACGTTAAGACATGCCACCTCGAGGCTAGAGAAGACAACATTGAAGCCTTGAGGCTCTACGAAAAAGCCGGCTATAAAAAGGTTGGAAAACTCAAAAACTATTATGGTAAGGCTGATGGACTTTATTTTTGCAAGGCTTTACTCTAGCTTGAGAAGCTTTAGCCTGGTCTTCTCATCAAACGCCCTCTGCAACTTGGGTCCAGCAACTTCGAGGAACATGAGTTCCGCGGTTGGTTCGACGTGAGATCCCTTCATTAAGTGCCCTCCAAAAGCTTCAGCCTTCTCATTTGAAACGACAAGATGCGCGTGAACCGCTACATCGCCTTTCTCATCAACTGCAATGTTGCCGAGGCATGACGCGATTTCAAGAGGACCCTCCAAACGGGTATACACATAATCCCCGTTTTTGTAACAACCTAGAACTACGTTCTTCAGAGCTCCAATCAGGGTGAATGTAGCCGCTTTTATCTCATTGTCTTCTGCACTTTTTTTGATGGTTTCAAGAAGGTCGTCGCCTTCAGCCATTCGCACGATACAGACTCGTCCAGGATTAGCTTTGAACATGCCAATTCAGCCTCGTTTACCATGTGCGTTAGGGAATTGATAAGTATTTTCAGGAGCGCTAAGGTGAATCATGCGCGCTGGCGTAAGGAAGCTCCCGGTTTTCTTTGATTTCCAACGCAAACTCTAAAAGCCATGAAATACACATTGGTATTGCCGTGACGGAGCCGTGATTGAGAGCAAGAAGAGCGAGAGAAAGCTTGTTAATGCAATAGTCGTTCTCATCCGTAACACGACGTGGAGATGTGGCAAATTGGAACGGCTGATAGTGAAGCATCTGCACAACAAGAACGTGGTGTTTGGGAGACCGGAAGTGCCTGTAGATGATATTCTTCTTAACTTGAAGCTTACAGGCAAGAAGAAGAACGAATTCTTGGATGCAATTAAACGGTTGGAAAGAAGGAATATAATAAGAATACTCAGACTCGTGAACTGATTCTCTATTTGAAGGTCTTTTTCTAGGATTTTGCTAGCAGTTCTTTCGCGCTATTGATCCATTTTTCGGTGAACCACGGTGATATATTGAGTTTCTTTGCCAAATCTTCTGCTGAAGCATTTGCCAAATCCTGAACGTTCCTTATGCCTAGTGCCCTCAATTGCTCTGCACGCTTTTCTTTTATGCCCTTAACCCCTATGAGTTCTACTTTTGCAGCCACAGGTGCAGGCTCGATCTTGGTCTCAACCTTCTGCTGAACCGCAACTTCTGCAGTTTTAGGCACGGATGGCGGAGGTGGTGGCGGAGCGTGGACTGCTTCGACCTTAGCTTTCGGCCGTTGAGTGTAGCCTACGCCTACGAATAGAAGCCCAAGCACTGCTGTTGCCACGACTGACAGATTCCTTTCAAAGTCGATTAGAACCGCGAAGGATACCACAGTTATGGCGAAAAAGATCAACGCTACGGCGTATAGTGCATAGTCCGAACGCATATTGTTTTCTCCAGTATGGAGCTATGTTCTGCTGAAGGGTTTAAAAGATTTTCTGCTTTGAACGTGAAAAAGGGAGAGTTTGTTGTTGTTTGCTTCTGTGTTACTTGAGCAGTTCCTTTTCTGGCGGCGGGGCTTTTATCAGACCTTCTTTCATCAGCAGCCTCGTGGATTCCCTGGCATTTTGTATTATCGCCACGGCTCTTTCGTAAAGTTCTTTCTTGCTGGGCTTGATTCGTGCAACGCCTTGATCTATCGATTTCAGTGCGCACGCAACTGCTTCGCGGGGGTAGACTTCCCATTCTTCCATTCTTGGTAGAATGTCTTCTTCGTGCATTCCCCGTTCTTCTGCGAATTTGGCTAGTTCCTGTGCGGCTGCTATGCACATGTCGTCTGTCACGGTTTTGGCTCTCACGTCTAAGACGCCTCGGAATATTGCGGGGAAACCGAGGCTGTTGTTGACTTGGTTTGGAAAGTCGCTTCTTCCCGTGGCTACTATGCGGGCTCCTGCTTCTTTGGCTTCCCAAGGCCATATTTCAGGTATCGGGTTTGCACAGGCAAACACTATTGAGTTGTCATTCATCCCTTCTATCCATGCTTTCTTTATCGTGTCTGGACCTGGTTTGGAGGCGGCAACAACCGCGTCCACGTCCTTGAAGGCTGCAGCTGCGTCTCCTGTTCTGCCTTCAGCGTTGGTTTTCTGCGACAGTTCGTATTTCCATGGGTCTTCGGCTTTTGTTATGTCCTTTCTGCCTGGGTAAACTAAGCCTTTGGTGTCGACAAAGAATATGTTGCCTGGCTTGACTCCCCATTTTATCATGACGTAAGCTGTTCTGAGGTTGGCCGCTCCTGCGCCTACTAGGGTTATGAGGCTGTTCTTCGGGTTCTTTCCCACTATTTTGAAGGCATTCATTAGTCCAGCAAGAATGACTGTGGCTGTTCCCTGTTGGTCGTCATGCCATACTGGAATCTGCAAGCGTTCTCTTGCTTTTTCCAAAACATGGAAGCACTTTGGCTTCTCGATGTCTTCTAAGTTTATGCCACCAAAGGTGGGCTCTATGAGCTCGCATGCTCTGATTATTTCTTCTGGATCCTTTGTTCTCAGGCATATTGGAAACGCGTCAACTCCGCCTAGGTACTTGAATAATATGCCTTTTCCCTCCATAACAGGCAATCCTGCCTCCGGACCTATGTCGCCCAGGCCTAGGACGCGTGTGCCGTCTGACACTACAGCCACGTAGTTCCAACGGTTCGTAAGTTCGAAGGACTTTTCAGGGTTTGCTTGGATTTCCTTGCATGCAGCAGCTACGCCTGGAGTGTACCATATTGCAAAATCGGCGGGGCTAGAGATAGCACATTTTGGCATTACTTGGAGCTTTCCTCCGTAGAACCTGTGTAGCGGTGGCGCAAGCATTGACGGTTTCTTGGCTTTGGCCAGTAATTCGTCTACTGTTGGTTTTCTTTCTTCCTTTTTTGGCTTGGACATTATGCTCTTCTCCTTTTAGTTAGAGGTTGATGTTTTGAGCGTCAGATTTTAAAGGTTGTGGTGGGCTTTTTGGGGAAAATTTCAAGTAATGTGGCCCTTTCACTAGTAGCGTATCATGATTAGTTATGTAGAGATCAATCGTCACGCGACTGAAAAAGCATGGTTCCATATACGGAATCTAGGGGGAGGACTGTTTTAGTATGATTAGAAGAAAATAATCGGGGAGGTATTTTGGCGTCAACTAGCTTTTAGTATCTTCTTTGCCTGAAGCCGCCTCGTCTATCTCGACCGCCGCCGTAGCCTCCTCTGCCAAAGTCTCTTCCGCCTCCTCCTCCTCTGAACGGGCGTCTGGGCTGCTCGTATACTTGGGTTGACATGTTGTTTTCCGTGTTTACCTCGCCTGCTAGCGCTTTTTCTGAAATCTCAAGTGTGCCGTATCTTCCGATGTTTAGGCGCATGTTTCCTCTGAACAGGTTAATGTAGCCATTCTTGACGAGTACTGTGTCGCCATCGTTGACTTTCTCGATGTTATCATCCCATAGTGTCAGGTAGATGCATCCTGTTTCGTCGCCGACCAGTGCGTCGCTCACTTTGTGTGCCGCACCGTCTCTTCCTGCTGCAATGCTTCTGACTTCGCTCTTTGAGACTACCTTGGCTAAGACGTTTACTGCCCTAGACTGAGGATTCAGCTCGCTTACTTTGGCGTCTACTGGCGTTCGAGCACCTGAAAATCCTTCAACTGCCAAATTCTTTCAACACCTTGTATTTTGACAACACAGATAGCACTATCATTAACACTTAAGGTTTTTGGTGGTGGAGTTTTGCGTTTAAAGGCAACTGGGAATAATGCCAACCCTCGGATAATACATCGTGCGTTCTATAGGCTAAGAATGCTACTTCGCGTGTTCAAAGCAGAAACGTGCACAATTCCTTTAAGTGTCAGTCTTTGCGCCGTAGCTGGCGGACACGAGTGAAACGTCTCTAACGTCGATCTTTCCGTCATTAACTATGTCTGCTTTGGCGTTGTAGCGTGGATCTGACGAGCTGACACCGTAAAGCGAAGCGACGAGAGCAACATCTCTTACGTCAACTTTGCCGTCAGGCTTGCCACCTGCACCCGTTATGTCGCCTGCCAAACGAGATGTAGTGAACACGTATTTTCTGTCAGTGGGAAGGCTGGAAACTTTGGTCATGCCTAGGATGCTGGTCCATTCTGCGTTGAAGCTTATGCTGTAAATGCCAGATGAAGGAAAGGTGCAGTAGACTTCGTTGCCGCCGAAGATTAACTTGAGTGTGCCGTACTTCTGAACTGCAAGTTTCAACGTGTTGCCCACAACATCGATTTCTAGCAAGTCGGGATCAACATCGTAGGTGTACTCGCAATGCAGCTCTTCCAGAGGGAATGCAAGCGAAGTGTCATACGGAGAGATTCCACCGATCAGTTGCAAGACTAGACAGGCACACGTGGCTGTAGAAGAAGCTGTCTCATCAGTGTTGTAGTTTTTGAACATTGAACTGCTGTTATCATAGAGGTCGCTCTGATACAGCCTGTACCACGTTTCCATGCTCATATCTCTGAGATTTGACTGCCCGCTGGAGTTCAACAGCTCGTAGGATTCATACATTGCTGTCCAAGCACCTAGAGTGTTCCATAAACGTGTCTGAGAGTTTGTTGTTGCATGAACGATGGCATAGTTGCGCCATTGGGGGCTATTCCATTTATTTCGTAAGAATCGGCTGTAGATGTCCGTGAGCAGTTTTGCGTCTGGATTGGAATGGTTGTAGTAAAAGAAGGAGAAAAGTATTTTTGGAAAGAATGCCCCTTCACATTCCCAATCTGGGTCATTGATTTGATACATGAAACCTTGCATGTTGTTGTTCCAGAAATAGTCAACAAGGTATTTCCACACGTCTTGAGCCTTCAACAAAGCTTCTGTGGCACCAAGCTCGTAGAATATCAAGTATGCCGACAAGGTTTGAGCGTTTTCATCGTAGAATCTATCAGTGAAGGTTTCTGCTGTTCCATCATTGTGCCACCAGAGGGCGGAGGTCAAATTCAAACCGTAGGTGTAGTAGCTAGTGCCGTTTGCTAGACAACTCACGAAGTAGTTGTAAGCTTTGGTTATGTTCCACTTGCTTGTCAATCCGTATTTGGCTCCGAAGTAAAGGCATGACCAGAGAACATCTCTGTCATAAATTAAGAAGCATGGTCCATTATAACTCACGGTTTTGGGCAATGCGTCGCCCACTAGCGTCACGTTGCCTAGCGCATCTATGATTGCCTGTTCGCTCTCGATACCTAGTTTATGACACCTTGCGCTCCACCTCAGAATGTCAAGATAATTGTTGTAGCTTCCATTGTTCAGGCTGTCAATGTATTTGGCGAGGCTCTGTTTGGTTGCTTTTCCAAAAATGAGACCGTAGTATGGCTGCTCTGTCCAATTTATGAGGCTCGAACCTTCACCGTCAAGGTAGTACCTCAACCTACTAATCAGAGTCCAAGAACCATCCGCTTCGCCTACTAGATGAGGTTCCAGAATACCGAATCCTGCTAGGACAACCAACAGAACGACCAACACCGCCTTAATCTTCGTGCTCCAGTCACATTTGTGTATGTCTCTCATTTCGATTCCGCCTCCTTGAAACCAGCTTCGATTTCTTCAACTATGTTAACAGTAGCTATCATTTGTTGCAAATACGCTTGTCTGCAAACGCGCGTCCATAACTATCAGTTTAACCCTATCATTAATGCTTTATGGAACTATTGTCTATTGCATGAGAAATGAGGCAATGTCCAAAGAATCGAATGTAAAACCATACCGACGTCGACCAGACTATCTCGCCTGTATTACTAGATAGTCGAAAGGGCAAAGCCTATAACAATATTACGTTTGGCTTACTGGATAATCGCGTTGGTTAAGATTCAAAGCGCCCGAAAACGTCTTTACTTCAACTAACAAATCCTAGGCTTTCTGAACAGCATTATGCCGTTCTTTTCATCAACATAATCAAAGCCTGCCACCAAGAGCATCAACAATACAACCGAAATCGGCCAAAAACCAAGCTGAAAAGCAAGCTAATTTGCTATGTCAGATTCATGAGGCTGTGGCAGATTTTGCAGGCATCAATGACTTGGAGCCCTTTTTCGGTTGTTTTCCAAATTCTATTCTCTTCAGAAATATATCCCGCTGCCTTCAAATCGTTGAGATACTTGCTGCATTGGGCCGAACTCATTTTCACCTTGTCAATCATACGGGTTTTCGTGCTTCCGTATCTGGCAGTTCTGAGAATGCCTATGATTATGTCTTGGCGTCCCCTTCGTCCACGTTCACACTCTGCAGCATTTACCCATTCACTTCTTTCAGTTTTCGCCTTCAAGATACATGCGCCAGCATGATTGATTGGCACTCCTAAATTAATGATTTTTGGTAGCCGATCTCCGCCGTTTTACATGCGGTTTTGCGCCGCTCAAATCAGTTAAGAAACTGGTCGCATTGAAAAACGAAAAGGTTGTGTTGGAGATATCGCGCCCGATAAGACTAAGGTTTTTGGGTGCAGCTCCCGTTCTTGAGAAGCGGTCCTTTTCCTTCTGCTAGATATGGCAGCTTACCTGTCCTGAAAACAACAAGATTATGTTTGAATTCTGCCAAGTAGGCCATTATCAGCTTTTTCCCCTTATCTGTCAATGCATATACCGGTATCGTGACGCCCAACTGCAGCAAAGCCCGTTTGCCGATTTCCTTTCGAAGCATTTTCGAAGCACTTGCACACGCAATATCTGCCTTGGCTATGTGCCTCACGTGGATGCTGCTCACACAAGTGTTGCAGACAGAAAAAACAAGGACATCCGAGCCTGTGTCAGCCTCGACTTTCCGGATATTGCTGATTGCCTCAGCCTGAAAGCCGGCAACACTAACCGCGATGCGCTTGTACCTTGAGGCAAGAGCGTGCTTCACGCCTGCAACCTGATCAATCCGTGCCGTAGCCTTGTCCAGAACTATGCCGCGTTCCCCTTCGATGTGTTCGATGATGTCAGGGACAGGCGAGGTCTTGACTATGCCCGTCAGACGTGCACCAATTGCCTGCACAAGCTTGCCATTGCTTGATATGACCGTGCCTGCCCCCTCACAGACAACCACGGCGCAATCAATGAGACCTTCTTCAAGCCAGACACGCATCATTTCAGAAGCGCCGTACGCCACAATTGGCTCAGCGTCGAACAAACGATTTTGACTGCAAAAGCCATGTCCCTCAATCTTCTTCTGCACACTTCTCCGCACCGCTTCAACATCGATACGTTTTGTTCCATACAACGCCTCATGCAAAGGACAATAGTCTACCAAAGGCTCGGTTAGAACCTCCACCCCGTTCTTTGAGATCCGAACGCGGGAGCCACAGCAATAAATCTCATGCGTGCCACATGCACTGCGGCAAGTTTCACCATGTGCCTTTGGCATGCAATCACTTTGGTGTTGGAGTCAGAGAATACGGAGTTTAGGTAAGCGGTTTTGGAAATATCTAAGGTTCAAGAATTTCTATTTTTGCTGTTCCTTGTTTGTTGCCTCGTTGATTTGCTGTTCCATCATGTGACCGCGGCAATAGATCAACGCTTTTTTGACGCCTGGGACTTTCATGGCAGCATTTTTTATGTCTATTGCTAGTTTGAAGGCGATGGGGCAGAATGGGCTTGATGGGACAAACTCAACCTTGAAAACGCCTGGTTCTTCCTCTTTGACATTGGTGATCATCTGCATTTCGGCGAAGGTCATTCCTGTCTCGGGATCGGGCACTTGGCCTACGGCCTCTCGAACTTTGTCCTCAAGTTCTGTCATTAATTACACTTCCTAGTTTTTTGTGAATAACTGATGGGGCAACGATATATAACTGTTGCACAGAAAGCTCGGGAAACCAGTTGAGGCTTTGACAGTGGTTTTGTATCCTGATTGTTGCGAGTTTTGCTGTTCTTGCGGGTCGGGCACATTGCTCAGCAGCATGCTTCTTGCATTATTCGGTCTTGGTTGAGTCTTGGGCAGCTTTCTTCAGGTACATACGCCAGCTCAGCGCCATAGTTCTGGGATGTGAAGCTTTAACTTCGTCGAGCTTTGAGACTGCGGTGTTGTGCGGGGCTCTTGTGACGATTTCAGGATCCGTGTACGCTTCTTCGCATATTTTCCGCATGGCTTCTACGAAGCGGTCAAGCTCCTCCTTCTCAAAAGATTCGGTGGGCTCGATCATCAAGGCCTCTTCAACTATCAGCGGAAAGTACACTGTCGGCGCATGTATCCCATAGTCCAACAAGCGTTTGGCAATGTTCTGCGCTGTGATACCAGTGTCATTCTTTAAGGGCTTTGCGCTGAACACACACTCGTGCTTTCGCAGTTTAGCACTATCGTAAGGAAGCGCCAGGCCCTTGATTTCTTTGAGCTTCTTGACGAGGTAATTTGCATTCAGAACAGAAATCTCAGCAGCCTCTTCCAGTCCTTCGCGGCCCAGGCTTAGGATGTATGCATACGCTCTGAGCAGAACGGCAACGTTGCCGTAGAAGCCCTTTATCTTCCCAATGCTACGGGGCTTGTCGTAGCTCAGCTTGTATGTTGTTCCATCAAAGATTATGTGCGGAACGGGCAGAAACTTCGCCAGCTCTTCACAAACACCTACAGGTCCGGCTCCGGGGCCTCCTCCTCCATGTGGAGTGCTAAAGGTCTTGTGGATGTTTATGTGGACTATGTCGAATCCCATGTCGCCAGGTCTGACCTTGCATAGTAGGGGGTTCAGGTTGGCGCCGTCGTAGTAGAGCAGTCCGCCTGCCGCATGGATGATTCTTGCTATTTCGTCAATGTTCTTCTCGAAAATGCCCAAAGTGTTAGGATTGGTCAGCATTAGCCCAGCAGTTTTTTCAGAAACGGCTGCCTTCAAGGCTCCCAAGCTGACGCAGCCATCATCATCCGATGGAACGACGACTACGTTGAATCCTGCCATGGCTGCGCTTGCAGGGTTTGTTCCATGTGCTGAATCTGGAACGATCACCTCAGTTCGTTTGCTCTGTTCCCCGTTCGACCTGTGGTGTGCGCGCATCAGCAGAGTCCCGAGGAGTTCGCCGTGGGCGCCGGCAGCTGGGTGCAGGCAAACTTGGTATGTGCCCGTTATCTCAGCAAGCCAACGTTCAAGCCTGTAAAGAATTTCAAGTATGCCCTGCACAGTCTTTTCATCTTGGTAAGGATTGAGCATGTTGATCGTCGGTAAACCTGCAAGCTGCTCGTTTATTTTCGGATTGTATTTCATGGTGCAGCTTCCAAGTGGATACAGTCCGGAATCGACGCCGTAGTTCATCTCTGATAAGCGCGTAAAATGCCGTGCAACTTGAACTTCGGAGAGCTCCGGCAGATCAAGCTTGGTTGAGCGGCGCATATGTTTTGGCAAAAGTGCATCGATGTTGCCAACTGCCTGCATGACTTCCTCTTCTGCCGTTGGCAGAATGTGTCCGCTTCTACCATGTTTGCCGAGGCGGAGAATGGGTTCTTCTTTCCAGCTTGCTTGTTTAAACAACTCTTACCGCTCTCCTTCCAAGGTCATTCTCAGGCTTTCTGCTAGGCGGTCGATTTCTTGCTTGGAATGCGTTTCGGTTACGCAATAAAGTGCTGTTTCGCCCAGCTCCGGAAACTCTTTTGAAATGTCTTTGCCGCCGTGAACATGATGCTGCAGAAGCTTTTCATTAATCTCTTTGACGCTTAGTCGTGCATCGTCAAAATTAACTGTGAATTCTTTGAAGTGGGATGACTTGAAGATTGGGGTTCTGACTCCCTTTAATTTTGAAAGCAGTTGAATGGCATAATTGGCTTTGTACATTATTGTTTCTCCGAGTTGCCGTAAGCCTTCGGGTCCAAGCAGGGCCATGTAAACGGCGGACGCCACTGCGCATAAGGCTTCGTTTGTGCAGATGTTCGATGTTGCTTTTTCGCGTCTGATGTGCTGCTCACGTGTCTGCAGTGTCATGCAGAAGCCGTTTTGCCCTCCGGCTTGGGTTGTGGTGATGCCGATTATGCGACCGGGCAACTGCCGAATTAGGCCCATGTCATCGCGACAAGCCATGATTCCCAAGAGTGGACCGCCAAAATTCATGGGATTCCCAAGCGGCTGGGCTTCGCCCACCACGATGTCTGCACCATACTCTCCAGGCGGCTTCAAGATTCCCAGTGAAGTTGGGTCAATGCCGACTATAAGGAGAGCGCCGTGCGAGTGGGCTGCTTTGCCTATTTCGTCGATTTGGGTTTCAATGAATCCTAGGTATGATGGATTTTCGATGTAGACTGCTGCGGTTTTGTCTGAGATTTTGCCTTTCAAATCTTTGAGGCTGATTTCCCCGCTTCTCGAGTCATACGCCACATTCTCGATCGAGATCCCAGCGGGTTCAGCGTAAGCGTGCAGTGTCGCCGCTCTTTCGGGATGAATAATCTTCGGTATGAGAATTTCGCTGCGAGACTTCACTCTGGCAGCCATTCGTGCAGCTTCTCCTAGAGCCGACGGCCAATCGTACATCGAGCAGTTTGCGACTTCCATGCTTGTCAATTCGCAGATCATGCTTTGATATTCGAAGAGCGCTTGGAGCATGCCCTGTGAGATTTCAGGCTGATAGGGCGTGTATGACGTAAGCAGTTCGCTTCGTTGCACGATTTCTTTAACAAGTGCTGGCACGTAGTGTGGCCAGCAGCCCGCGCCCAGAAAAGTTGGCATGTCAGGGCTAGTCTTGTTCTTTGAAAGCAGTGCCTCTACATGCTTCTTGACTTCAAACTCCGATAGACTCTTTGACGGCAGATTTAGGGTGTTCTTCAAGCGGTATTTGCTTGGAATATCAGCGTACAATTCCTCAACAGATTTAACGCCTATTTCCCCCATCATTTCCTGCTTCATTTCAGGCGTTGAGTTTGGCATGTACGGATGAGCATGTTTTCCCAAGAGGTTCACCGTCAAGAATTAGAAGTAAGATCATGCGACGTTTCTTAAACCTTTTCAAATCCCCACTAATCTTAAGCTCTGGAAAGCACTCTCAGAACGGCTTTCAAGACAGTACGGTGCTTTCCCTGACTGAATGATGTTCGTAGGCTTGCGCCATTCAGTAGCGCGCGCTTGGCGCGCATACATCTGCAACTAATGGTAAACCTTAAGAACAGATAGATCAGAGAATTGATCTTCATTAGGTGAAATAGGTGGATTACTATTCGAGAATCGCGGCTTTGGTTGGCACCATCATTTTTCTGGTGTCAGCGCTCCTGCCTTTGATTATCGTTCCCGGTTTTTCTTGGAGCCTTGTGGACGAGTACCAAAACATAGGATCTATGGACTGGTACTCTTTTTTCGCCAGCTATCCTGTTTCGGCCTTAGGATTATTGTTGCTGGTGATACTGTGGCCCTTAGCAATGGGCTTATGCGTTGCGTCGATCTTTAGGCGTAAGATCGGCCTTGTCGCTGGAGTAGTGGGCATCGTATGTTGGGTGGGTGCAGTAATGTACGTCATGGGGGTGAATCCTGCATCTGGATTCGTGCAATATGGCGCCGGAATCTTTGTGGGATTTGCAGGCGCGATCATCCTGCTAGTCGCCTATTACATTAAACCCAAACCTGGCACGGGTCAGACTGCGCCATCTCAAGTTGCACCGCCGCCTCCGCTGCCGTCGGCAACGGTGCCGCTTTGTCAAACCTGTGGCCAACCGCTAACCTTCATACAACAGTATGGTAGATGGTACTGCTACAACTGCAACAAGTATTCTTAGGGAAAACCGCGCGATATGAAAGCTACTTCTTAGTCTTCCGCCATTTGACTTGGCCGCCGACTTTTTCCACTAGACCTCTTTTGTATAGAGTTCTGAGGCTTCGAGTTGTTGAACTGTATTCCGCTGTCTTGTAGCGTATATCCCTCGCCCACAGAATCTCGGCTACGTCTTTCGCTGTCAACTCTTCATATTTCGCCAAAATATCCAAAATCTTCAGTTGGTTTTTGCTTAGGTGGGGGCGGTTGACCTTTTTGGTCATGCTTTTCACCCTTGGGGAAAATGGGGGTTTAAGCCGATATCTGTCTTAGGTTTCCAGAATCAATATCCCGGATTCTATAGCGATCAGAAGTTGAAAGGGGAGCGGCTTTGTTTTAGAAATAAAGTCTTTAATAGTATGGTGTGTCATGTTTTTCTTGGAGAATCATTACATGGAATACAATTATGAGTCTCTGCTTAAGAGAGCGCGGTCCGCAATTCCAGAGGTAGCCTTGAAACAAGAACGCCTTGAGATTCCCAGGTTAAGTCACTCGGTCATAGGCATGCGAACAATAATCTACAATTTCAAAGATGTAGCTGGAGCCTTGGACCGCGACCCCCAGCATGTGCTGAAGTTTCTTTCAGGAGAGATGGCGACGGCAGCGACGATGCAGGAATCAAGGGCTATCTTCCAAGGCAAGTTCCCGCATGATACTTTTCAGAGGCTGCTGCAGAGGTATCTACAGAATTTTGTGGTTTGCCCGATATGTAAGCGTCCAGACACGAAAATCGTGAAGGAAAAACGTCTTTTATTCCTAGTTTGCAAGGCATGTGGAGCAAGATCAGCGATTAAGCAACTGTAAGAGCGGCAGGGAAATTGGAAGCATACATGAACCTGAAGAAAGTTGGAAGAAACGTGCTTCTGGCTATATGTGATGCCGAAATATTGGGAAAAACCCTACAAGACGGGAAGATCGTCTTTTGCGTGAAGGAGGATTTCTATAAGGGTGCAAAAGTGAACATTGATGAAGCGATGTGCATGATTGGAAACTCCACCATAGTGAATATGATTGGCAAAAACGTTGTAAACAGGGCTATTGAAAAGGGCTACGTGCACCCAGAAGCAGTGCTGAACATCAAAGGAATACCCCACGCTCAAATAATCAAGCTCTAGGATAACGCGTCAAAACGACGGAGAACGGCGTGAAGACAAAAAATGGTGGAAAACACTCTTTCATACTCCCTTGAAACCGAAATCCCTCCAGAACACAATAAAGACCTAATAGACTTCATTCATACAAAATACCTACTGCCCGAGCGAGAAAGATTCACAAACGTCTCGAAAGAGACCGTAGGCGACGATGCCTCCATTTCCTTCACCATTCTGGACTCGACCGGAAAGCAGAGCCTGAGTGTGCAGATAGTAGGCAGCAACCCTGTGAAGCTGAATATCGTCCGACTTGATGATAAGGTTCCGATAGAAAGGTTGAATGAAGTAAAACAAGACATAGTTATTGTTGTCGAGTTTTTTGAAGAAAAAATCAGAAGCAGCACTCTGTTTTTGGCATGGAGAGAAGGTGAAGAGATAGTACCGGAAAAGCTTCGTGGAAAAGAGAAACAACCTATCAATCGGATGTTTCTCGAAACTCAGATTCTACTCTTCATTATCTTCATCAGTCTTGGTATGGTTTTGTTTTTTGCGATTGGCTGGCTTGCCCCAGTCGCGCTCTTAGCCATACAGTTCGTTTTCGTGTTTTTCTCCAACAAGATCATTGCTAGATCAGCAGATTGGCACATAACCGAGAAGAATCCATACTTGCATGTGGTGGAGTATCACTTGCCGATTGAAGAACATGAGAATTTCAGGCAAAAATATCCGAAAGATGTGTTACTGAACATTAAGAAGGAGATATACGATGAAACACTGGCGAAAAAGGGCGAAATCGACTGCGAGACCGTGCATAGAATACTCTCAAAGCATGAACTAGCGTGTAGACCCGAAGACCTGTCATCGCGGAAGGTAAATGTCTATCAACTCGTCAAGAAAACCGTCGAAAGCTTCGGCTTTCCCATGCCTGAAATCGTAGTATCCAACACAATCATTCCCAACGCGGCTGCTTCAGGGCCCAGCCCCAACCGCGGCGTGGTTCTGATAACCACAGGTCTTCTCACTCAACTCTCGGACGAAGAGATTCTAGGAGTTCTAGGACACGAATTCGGTCACCTAAAAGGACGCGATCCTCTTCTCCTCTTCGCGTTGTCCGGCGTAGAGTTTCTCCTCAGATTCTACGTGCTTATCCCCTTGTTCCCCATCATCTTCCTCTCCTATCTTTTCATCTTGTACTTCTGGGCGGTCATGACACTCATATTTTTCATTGCGAAATTCTTTGAGGCAAGAGCAGACCTCGTATCGGCCATCGTCATGGGTAAACCCAAAATCCTAGGCGAGGCCCTGGAAAAAATAGGTTTTAGGAGACTGCTTTACGAACGAGTGCCATCTTACCGTTTCCAAGAATGGATAGGATTGGACCCTCATCCACCAATCTACTTCAGAGTCAGCCGACTGGAGAAGCTCAAGTCCCCAGTTGAGATAAGGCATCCACTTATTCAATCTGCCAAAGATGTAATAAACGGATTTTTAGCCAGTTTCTGAGGTTGGATCTGCCAGCGGCCCTTTCTTCCATAGTTTCTCGCCATGATATACCGGTTTCGTGCGCTTATTCTTCGGTCTAGTTAGCTCCAAGTGCGTCCCGCCAGCACACGTTTTCCGCACTAAACGTCCGTAAGTGGGGATTTCCATGAGCTTTGATGAGCATAACTTTTAAGGAGGAGAGCCTATTGCTTATGGACAAAGTCTGCTGAGGTGCGTGGTTGGGTAAGAAGAAAGTCCTGAGTGAAGGAGCATTAAGCCAGATGGTCCTTCCATCCGCGAATGATGTCCTAGGCATAGCCACAAAGATGCTTGGTTATGACCGTGTTATGGTGAAGTGTCAGGACGGTCGCGAACGTTTATGCCGAATACGTGGTAAGATGAAAAGGCGTGTTTGGATCAGAGTTGGAGACGTCGTTCTAGTTTCACCATGGGATTTTGAATCAGACAAGCGTGGCGACCTGTTTTGGCGTTACACCCGCGCGCAGGCTGAAGACCTTCGCAGAAGAGGCTACGTGACCATTACCTAGGTTCAGCTCGGCATGGATGGATAGGTGTAAGTGTCTTTTAGAAGACGTGTGGACAAGAGACTTCTCAAGAAGGAAAAGGCCTACGAAACTGGGCAGTTGATGAAGGAGAAGCGGAGCGAAGAACTAGAGGTTCTGGAGGAGGTTTTTGACCGTTCTACGCTTATGGTTATTTATGATTTTCTGAACAGAGGCGTACTAAGCGACATCTACGGCGTGGTTAGTGCCGGAAAAGAATCACGGGTTTATTGGGCAAAAGACGGCGATGGAAAGGAATTGGCGGTTAAGATTTATTTGACGGTTTCGGCAGAGTTCAAGAAGGGCATGCTTCCTTACATTGAAGGCGATCCTAGATTCAAAGGCGTGAAGCATGACACACGTTCATTGATCTTCACGTGGGCTCGAAAGGAATTCAAGAATCTAGAGCAGGCTACATGGGCAAAGGTCAGAGTACCCAAGCCTGTTGTGGTCAGAAACAACGTGCTCATCATGGAGTTCATCGGCGAGAATGGCAAAAGCGCTCCATCAATGAAAGAACAGCCGCCCGCGCATCCTAACAAGGTCTACGAGAAAATTCTTGCTTCTCTGCATAGGCTTTATGGCAAAGCCGGGCTTGTCCATGGAGACCTGAGCGAATATAACATCATGATTTGGAAAGGTCATCCGATACTATTTGACGTTTCGCAGTCAGTTACGCTTTCCCACCCTATGGCTGACTTTCTTCTGCGAAGAGACTTGACCAATCTGAATAGGTTTTTTAGTCGGATGGGCATAGATGTTCTTCCAATCGAGGAGTGCTACAGGAAAGTGACTGGTCATGGCAAAGCCTAACACATATCTAAAAATACCCACAGAACGAGTTGGGGTCCTAGTCGGCCCTGAGGGAACAACGAAGAAGAATATAGAAAAGAGGCTGTCGGTGGAACTTCTGATAGACAGCCAATCAGGAGGCATCACCATAACCCTGACTGAAAAAGCCACAGACCCATCCATGCTTTTCAAGGCAAAGGACGTCGTAACCGCACTGGGACGCGGATTCTCCCCTGAGCACGCTTTCAGGCTGATACGCGATGAAGAAGCCATGCTAGACGTCATAGATCTGCGAACAGTTTTCGGACGGTCTGAGACTGACATCAAACGGATCAAAGGCAGAATAATAGGAATGAACGGAAAAACTCGGCAAATCATTGAAGAGTTGACAGACACGAACGTTGCCGTGTACGGTCACACGGTAAGCATAATCGGAACCATTGAACAGGCAGAAGCTGCTAGAGAAGCAATACAAATGCTAGTCAAGGGAAGTATGCACGCTACGGTCTATCGCTTTCTGCACAGGAAGCGCAGAGAACTGAAAAAGAAAATGCTGGAACTCTGGGAAAAACCTCCTGAAGAAAAGTAGAAGCCAACATGCCGCAAGACATGGTCAACATTGTCCGTATACAAAAGCATCAACGAAACGCACTTTTTTTTCGTTCTGGCTCATACAATCGGTGAAAACTTCATAGGCAAAGGTCTTCACGAGTGGCGAGCTCTCGCACTCAAGATCCAAATCATCTGGGATTCATTGGGGTCAGAGTCGTCATCGCCCACCAATCAAAACTTGGAAGGTCGCCCAAATAAAAAGATATAGCGCTCATGTATCATTGTGTTGAGATGCATGCTAAGGCACATTCGAATTATTCCTTTAGCCGCGGAAAGCCTGGGCGTAAGGTCGATGTGCACATATGCTGAGACTCCCAGTGTGAAGCTTCTTTTGGATGCTGGAGTTTCACTTTGCCCAAACCGCTTCGGCTTGCCCCCTCATCCTAGAGAGTTTAGGGCCATTGACGAATGCCGCAGGAGGATTGCAACGGTGGCTGAAGATGCCGACGTCATAACGTTAAGCCACTACCATTTTGACCATCACACGCCCTCCTACGAGGACTGGTTGACTCAATGGACGGAGGAAACTGAAACTGCAAGACACATTTATGAAGGAAAGACTGTCTTGATGAAAAATCCTCGAGAGGCCGTCAATTACAGTCAAAGGCAACGAGGATGGATGTTTCAGAAAACTGGGGGAAGCTATGCGAAGAAACTTGAGATTGCAGATGGAAAATGCTTCAATTTCGGAAAAACAAGAATCAAGTTCTCAGAGCCAGTCTTCCACGGGCCGGAAAACTCCTTTCTAGGGTGGGTTCTGATGACAACCGTTGAATATCAAGGAGAAGTGTTCATGTTTGCACCTGACGTTCAGGGTCCGATTTCGTCCAGAACACTTCAGCTAATCATTAATGAGAAGCCACAGTTGATAATACTGGGAGGACCACCGTCCTATTTGATTGGTTTCAAGACAGACGAAAAACAGGTTCAAACAGCCATGGGCAACCTGCAGCAAATTGTGGAACATGTTCCAACAACGATTTTGGAGCATCACTTCCTAAGGGACGAAAACTGGAAGGAGAGATCAGCAGACGTTTTCTATCAAGCATACAAGTCTGAACACACGGTTTTGACCGCGGCTGAATTCTCAGGGTTACAGAACAACTTCTTGGAAGCATCAAGAAAGAGGCTCTTCAGCGAAAAGCCGCCATCCAAGGAGTTCGAAAGATGGATGAAGACAGGCATTGAAGCAAAGAAGCATCTCAAACCTCCGATCTAAGCCAACAAGCCTATTGATGAATGTGAACTGGTTCTAGCCTGCGCTTCTTTCAGCAACTATGCTTCTTTGGTCTTCCCTTATGTGCCCAATCATGTTATCAACCATTTCTTTTTGAGTTGTCAGAGCCCCGATGGCATGATGAGTTCCACCAGTCAACAAGGCTATCTGTTCGGTAACCGAAAATCCATAGGTTTCCCGGCCAAACAAGTGGGGATTCGTGTTTACAACTATTACCTGGATGTCTTCATGCCTGACCATTTTTGACACCGAGTACACATCAGTAACAGCCAAGTCTTCATACTCTCTGACCGCAGCCAATGACTCGTCTATTTCCCGAACTTCGCCTGTTTCGATACTTCTCTTTAATGGGACGTTGGCGCTTCCATCGGTTATTATCACCATGACCGGCACGGTCGAGGAGTTCCGGCGTTTTGCCTCCTTCAACACTTCCCGAGCTTTGTACATTCCAGCTGCGAGAGGGGTGAAGCCGCTGATGCGCATGTTCACAAGTTTGCTTGCTACAACTCTCAGATTCGCTATGGGATGTTGCACAACCATTGCGCCGAGACCTTTCAGAGCTACTATTCCGACGCGGTCTCTGCATCTGTATGCATCGCTGTGAAGTCTCAGCAGTGCCTCTCTCACAGCTTCAAGGTTGTAAAGCATGGATCCGCTGAGGTCGACGACGAAAACCATAGTCAAGGACGCCTTGTCTGATCTCAATTTTTCTCGTACATCTTCAAAAGAGATTCTCAATGCCGTGTCCAGCGCCTTTTCCCGTGTCTTTTGTCGTCTGGCTGCTTCTCGAATAGTTGCTGGCATGTGGATGTCTGCAGGTTTTCCATGGGGAATCTTCCAGCCGTAGGGTCTGCCACGATGGAGAGTTGTAACTGCTTGTGCATGCTTTCCCGCAAAAACGCCTCTTTTCTTTGTCTTGATCTTCGCCATATTTAGAAAAAACTTCGAGGGAGAAACGATCCTCTTTTCAAGGTTGGTGAGCATTGGGAAGCCTTGAGAGATTCTCATCGAGCTTGCAGTTTCACTAACCGTTGGATATCCTTTTGGCTGATCTTTCCCCTTAACCACCTTGTCCTCGTACGTCTCGCCCCGGAGTTTGTCACCCCCTGCCTGAAGTCCATCTGTGACAGGTGCATCTTTCGGGCTTTTCTTCATTCTCTTTGCTATTCCCCAGACTCCGCCAGTGAATCTACCTAGAAAGAAGTTTAGCCTGATCTTCGTGCTCTGCAGTTTCTTGAAGCGAGTTTCTTTCTTGGTCTTCTCCTCCTCTTCTTTTGAAGCATCCTTCTTGACCCAAAATACGGCTCTTCCTTTGAGGGACCGCCTCTTTTCCATTTCCTCTTTCGTTGTCTCCCCCGTTTTTTCGAATTGAAACACTTTTTTTGCTGCTGCCGCGAAGACTTCCGCTATCTCTTGAGGTGTTGCGGGTTCAAGGAATCCGCCTTCTCTGGTTCTGTGGCTTAGGGCAAGTTCAGCTGCAACGAGAACGTCGTCGAAGGTTACCCCTGTCCTGTTCTCGAACGCGGCCAGGGTCGCCGCTGACTTTGCGATAACGATGTCAGGCCGGAGACCATCGACTTTTAGGTCGAGACAGGCTTTCGAAACGCTCTTGAGAACCTCCTCCGGTAACACCACGTTCCCCAAGATTTTTCTTGCCTCCAATATTTTGCTTCTGAGTTCTTCTTGCAGCGGCCTGTATTTTTCGTAGAAATTCTGGGGTTCAGCTTCGAATTTCATGTTTCTCTTGATTATTTCAACTCTATCCTCGACCGATGCTATGTTTCCGACATTGATTGACAGTGGAAATCGGTCGAGAAGTTGAGGTCTTAGCTCCCCTTCTTCGGGGTTCATGGTGCCTATGAATATGAATCGTGAGGGGTGGCTTACCGAAATTCCTTCTCTCTCCACGGTGTTCCATCCCGTGGCTGCCGCGTCCAGCAAATCATCAGCCATGTGATCAGGCAGCAGGTTGACTTCGTCCACGTAAAGGACGTTTTGATTTGCTGCAGCAAGGATTCCGGGCTCTAAGGCTTGTATGCCCTGTTTGATAGCCTTTTCCACATCCAAGCTTCCAATCAGTCTATCTTCAGTTGCCCCCAGAGGCAACTCGACTACTGCCATTTCTCTTTCTTCAGCTGGGGGGTTCTTGGCCCTCTTGTATTTGTCACTGCAAACTGAGCACATGTTTGAAGGGTCTTTGGGACTGCAGTTGAAGGGGCAGTCTTTGACAATTTCCATTTTTGGAAGAATGTCCGCTAGGGAACGAACAACGGTGCTTTTGCCTGAACCTTTCGGTCCTCTTATTAGTATGCCGCCGATCTTCGGGTTAATTGCATTGATCAAAATCGCCAGCTTAAGCTTATCCAGGCCAACTATGGCCGAGAACGGAAAAACCAGCCGCTTCCTTTCCATCGTGCCCACAACCCTCTCAATCATTATTGAAAACCATGTTTAACCTATTAGTCTTTAGCTGACCCAAAATCGAACCATCCTTCAGCAGTGTGGGCTCCAATAAAGCTGGTTAGGGCTCAGCGTCTGCTAGGTGCCAATAAGCCCTCTGAGATTTTCCTCGGTTAGAACGCCGCAAAGCGTTTTACCTTCGTAGCAAACCGCTGGTGTCTTTATTCCCTTCATTCTTAACCCTAGCTTCTGCAAGTAACTCATTGTTCCCAAATCTACGACCTCATATTCCGAACCACCGTCTCTGCAATATTCCTCGACAGATGTCAACGCTTTCCTGTCTTCGTCGCACAAGTAGCGGTCTCCCAAGAGATTTGAGACGCGTCCGAGACCTTGAAAAGCAGTTTTGCCTGCTTGCGCACATGCGTGCATTGCGCCTTCTTTGTCGACAAATTGAAGCGTGGAAAGCTCATAGCTGTGGATATAAACCTTCAGTTTAGCCATCAGAACCAATTGAAGGTAATACTGGAATTGGCTACTTAAGACTTTACGTCATCCCGTTATACTCACTCTACGCGATCATTGTTGCCCTAAGCATTCCAAGAACAGCCCAGTATGTGCTCATAAGAGTAGGAGAAAGGAAAGAAGAGAGTGGTGAAGGAGAAAGGAAAAACCGTTACCCACCCTCTTCTTCCAATCATCAAAGAAACCTACCACAAATTCATATTTAATCTTTGGCTTTCAGTTCTTCCGATTCTGACACATTAAAGGCGCACACACCCAAGGCTTCTTGCTACAGGCTCTCTTTAAGACAAAATGTGGGGCCGGGACCGGGATTTGAACCCGGGCGCTAGGCTCCACAGGCCTATAGGCTACCAAGCTACCTCACCCCGGCCACTGTTCTCCTGACTTGGATGTCTTTTTCCGTCGTTCTTGCTCATTTGCGTTTCCTCAAGAATATTAGGTTATCCTTCATGCAAACGCGTTCAAAGCCCACTTCAAGCAGTGACTTAACATCTTCTGGCCTTTCAGCTAACTTAACCGTGAACTCTTGGCTGCTAGGGTCAAATATGCTCCGTTCAATGTTTGTGTATATCCCGCTGTTCCTCAGTTCTTTGCGTCATAGAAAATCTTTGAGGTAATAAGGGCCTTTTGTTTAATGGTAAAGTATTGTAGCCTTCCAGTGCCGGAAGTGTGAAAGGATATTTTCATGAGTCGTGGATTCTGTGGCTTCGATGCCAAACGTCTCCCAGCTCGTACAAAGGTTGCATCCATTGAGTATGGGGAGCTTTCACCGAAGACCCTCATAGTGTCTCTCTCTAATGCTTAGCGCGCGCCAAAGAACTACTAGACAATGTTGAAATGCTCATGAGGCCATGTTTTTTGTCTGTGAATGGTTGCGAACAGTCGGCTAGTGATTAAATGAACGAGATCGTACATCATGGAGCGTTGCTGCTCGGGTTCACAGTTATGAACGCGAGTTTTGGCGCTGCTTT
>CAYYXF010000008.1:0-16412 GCA_964475545.1 uncultured Candidatus Bathyarchaeia archaeon
ATTGGCTTTACGAGCCAAAGGTCGCCGGTTCAAGTCCGGTCCGGCCCACCAAAAACCCGTGCATCCTGCTTCTCTTTGGCATCCTTAAACTTTCGACTTTCAGCTAAGAAGCTAGCAAGGCTGAATCATCCGGCAGAAATTCCAGAATCCTTTTCGGATTAAACACGCTGAAGGTTGCGTGCCGCAGTTGTCTGCCGATTTTTGGAATCAATCCGATTGCGTCAGTTCCAAGCTTGCACACAACAGCGTATTCCAGCAATCCCAGAGGCTCTATTTCCACTATGTCGCGGCTGCATCCTGCCCTATCTAATGCGGACTCAACACTGTGCAGCGTGGCTCCAAGGATTATCAGTCTATCCAATAGGGACATTGTCCAACTTCTGTACTGCAAGAGCTGTTTTTCTGCAAGCGTGGCTTCAATGTGGGCTTCTTCCTCTTCTATGTTTAGAATCTTGACGGTCAAGGGTAGATTTTCGCAGAGGCCGAACAATTCTGAGAGCTTCTTGAGCGCGATTTTTCTCCCATCGGCAAGTTGGGCCTGCAACTTGGACAGCGGGATCGTGGCATCAACGATGCTTGGTGAAGAAACGCCTATGTCGACTGACACATCGGCTTGATTCTTGCCCAACGTTGTGATCCGCCCTCTCATTGTTGAGAATTTGCTCACAGCACTCAGTTGTTCTGGGCACTGGCCAAATTCACGGGCGAAATAGTTCAGGGCAGTATTTTCATCATCGCCAGAGACTGTTACTCGAATCCATCCGCGAGACGTTACTCCATTAATTCCTAATTCGACCTTCAAACCTTCAAGGGCAGATTTCAAGAGATCTTTTATGAGTCCCAATTGGGAATTACTATACGCTTTGATTAGCAATGTTAGGGTAGGCATTCATAATCTCCAATCAAAGCCACCATTTCTTCATGCAACCTTTGTACTCTCTCAACGGCTGAGGGTGGCAGTTCCTGAGCAAAATTCTTCATGGTTTTTTCTATTGGCACCCTCCGTGAGCCCTCAATAAGCTTATCTGCGTATGAAACAATTTTCTCCTCAAGAGTCTGTGGCACGTATATATCCTTCGGCCATCCGAGTTTCCTCGCTTCTCTAGCTGTTATGCCTCCGCCAACATGCCTCTTTATTATCGCCAAAACCTGCTCTGGCAGACCGAGCGATCCTGCTATTTTCGCTCCAATAACCGCGTGGTGGACACTGTGGGTTTTCGAGCGTCCAATGTCGTGCAGGAGAGCTCCTATCTCCACAAGCTCCAAATCGACGTTCGATCCCCTTCTCTGGCAGGCTTCCCCGATTTCTATGGCAAGCTCAGCCACTACTTCGCAATGCTTCACAACGTTTCTTTGGCATCCGCTTTGCCTGAGAATTCGCAGCGCTTGCCCTCGTGACGGAAGCCTTTCACCCACCAAGCTCCTTCCTCAGCTGATCAACCCTCTTTGACAATGCGGTCAGCATTTTTTCATTGTCAAAGTGCATCAAAGCTTTGCTGCATGTTGGGCATCGGAAAACCAGTTCCACAGCCTCTTCAAATGGGATTCGTTTGCACCCGGGAGTGTAGCAATAATAGAAATCGTGATTTTTCTCGTATGCCAATCGAACGTCGAGTTTTTCAAGAACCTGACGCTTTTGGCTCAGTATGAAACCCTCAAGCTGGTCTGGCTGCAGCCTCCAGTGGAATATGAACCACCCCGTCTTGGGATCTCGCGTTCTTCTAAGGCTTACCAACGAATGATCATAAAGCTTGTAGAGTATCTTTCGGACAGAGTTCAACCTTATGGCTGTCTTGTTTGCAATTTCGTCATCTGTTATTTCTTCAGAGTTCTTCAAAATGTCAATTAGCTTGACAGCTTCCTCTTCTCCTAAGGCTTCTGCAACTTTGGCCAGTGTTGCATCATCTATATTGGATAACATGAAGATCCTTTTGCTTCTGCTGCCTGCACAGTCCTCTATAATATATATTTCTGAGTCTTAATTTAAATCTCTTTACCCAATCTATATCAGAACTATCTGTTTTCCACTATTCTCTTCCCCCTCTTCTGAGGAATGATTCTCACCTTCGCATCCTCGAACCTTGTTGCCAATGCTTTCCGTCCAGAAAGACGATCTAAGAATATGGCCAAGCTTGCGCATTCCGAGTGAGGCTGATTCCCGATTGCAACGTTGAAATTGCTGATTTCTTCTGAGAAGAACTCCTTCGGAACTTTTTGGCTTCCGACTATGACTAGAACGTCTTTCGCAGAACTCCTAATATCTTCCAACACGTTGCTCGTTTCAATGTTTTCTCCATACGCAGTCAAATGCACGACTGTTCCACCGTTATTTTTCCATGTCATTACCGCTTTTTTCCATGGTGTTCCCATCTCGAAGAAGAATTTACCTCCCCAACGTTTCGTCACTTTGTCGATGGTTTCCTTGATTCCTCGGTCTTCTATGTCTGAAAGTATGATGCCAGACGCTCCTAGTGCTCTAGCTGTCAACGCAACATGTGTGGTCAGTCGCGTGTCTCTCTGCGGTCTATGTCCCCATCTTAGAACCACTATTTTGGGCATGCTGTTCACTTGCTAGTTTTTCTCAAATTTCCCATCGAGTTTTTCCACGTGGTTTCTTACTTTTTCAGCAAATGATGGGCTTGCCTTAAAAACTATGTGCGCCGTGTTTTCCTTGTACTCTAACGTCTCCACGTCTGCGCTTTTAAAGAGCGATGATATAAACGGCATGGACTCGCTTGTCAGCGGTATTGTAAATGAGGCTCGAACATAATCTTTCACTGTTTTCAATACTTCTTGTTCCAGTTGATCGAGGTTAGTCCTATGCAGCGCAGATATGGGAACGGGGTTAGGCGCTTTCCCTTTCAGATTCGAGATTTTCTGCTGAATTTCTGTTTCTGACATCAAATCGATCTTATTTAGGGCGGTTATTATCGGTACACCTGATGCTCCAATGCGCTCTATCGTTTCCAAGCAAATAGAGAGCTTTTTTTCAATAACATCCAATGGTTCGCTTATGTCGACCACAAGCAGTATCAATTCAGAGTATATGGTCTCTTCAAGAGTCGAATGGAACGCCTCTATCAGCGTTAGCGGCAGGCGATCTATGAAGCCAACCGTGTCAGTCAACAGAAACTTCCTTTTCGAGAATTCCACAAGCCTCGTGGTCGTCGAAAGCGTAGTGAACAGGGTTGTTTCGACTCGGGCTTTTTCTTCAGTGAACGCATTGAACAGCGAGCTTTTCCCAGAGTGCGTGTATCCTGCGAGGGAAATCGTTGAGAAACCTAGTTCTGTCCTCCTTTCACGGTGCAGAACCCTCTTTCCACGTATCTTTCTGAGTTTTCTTCGTATGGCATGGACTTCCCTTTTCACACTTTCGTAGTAAACATCCACTTCGTAGGAGCCTAACCCCATGAATCCAGGCTGTTCTGCCTTCATTGCAAGTCTGATTCTCTCTTTTGCCTGTGTCAAATCGTATTGCAGCTTGGCGAGTTTAATCTGCATTTGGGCCTCGGTCGTCATGGCTCTTTTCGTGAATATTTCGAGAATCAGCTGGAAACGATCTATTGCTTCAACACCGGTGGCTTTCGCAAGGTTGTACGATTGAATGGGTTTCAATGGGTTGTCGAAAATCACTTTCTCGGCTTCAGTTTCTTTCACAAGCTGGGCGAGTTCTTCCACCTTGCCTGCACCTATTTGGTAACGTGAATCGTATTCTCTGACTTGCTCCATTTGGCCTACAACAGCGTATTCCGCCGATTCAGCCAGTCTCCTGAGTTCGTTCAGGCTTGATGGCTCGAAGTTCTTTCGCCGTTGAACTATGATCGCTCGCGTTCGGCACCGTCCTCCTTGCCCTTCTAGTCCTGCTTCTCCAGCTTGATCAGATCTCCCAAAGTGAGTTCACGATTGATCGGCTTGGCCATCTTTGATGGCGGAATCTTGACCTTTTCTTCTGATGCAGGGAGAATGAGTTTGACCTTGAGGGCATGTTCCAGCTTTGTCGCAAGAAGATTATTCGGTGTCATCTTCCTCGTCTCAATTTTCCTGAGCAACGAGACTTTTTCGTTCAGTCTTCTACCTAATTCCTCGTGAGAAAGTCCAAGCTTTTCTCTCGCTTGTCTGATTCTAGTGTCAAAATCTTCTACAAGTTCCAAAGTTGTTTCACGCGGAGCTGCTGCTGGGACTCTGGTTTGCACCATTAAGGCCGGTCTTGGTCCTTTTGGTCTCACAACTGCTTTAAGCTTGGGTTCTTCTTCCCACGTGAGTTTTCCATGCTTGGAGCAGTCGTCGCACACCGTTAGCTTTGCGCCTTCAATTATGACCTTGTAAGGCTTTCCGCGGATCTTTCGCCCGCAGACTTCGCAACGCAACTGTTCGCACGCACCTGAGCTGCTTTTATTATTGCGGTCATGTTTATAGTTGTCGAAAAGCGCTCGTCTCTCAAAGGTGAAGAATTTGGAAAGCGATCTTCAAAGGATCAGAAGCGTGGCAGACTACCAATTTGGAAGTGGAGTTGGAGCAAGCCTCTTCCCGAGTGGCGTAAAGATCAGTTATTCCAGGCGAACTGGTCGAATCCGCTACGTTCATTTAAATGGTGAGCGTTTGGTGACTATGCGACCCACGGACGGCCTGTTCTCTCTAAGCATTGCTGGCGCAAAGCGGATTGTTGACGTTGCGGGTCTAGCAAGATGCTTCGTAGTGGTCAGAAATGATGTTTCAGAGTATGTTGCCAATGGTAGCGACGTTTTTGCGGTTCACGTTGTCATGGCTGATGATGAGATTCGTGCAAAAGACGAAGTCATAGTTGTGGATGAGGGCAATCGAGTTCTGGCCGTTGGCCGTGTTGTCTTATCAGGAGAGGAGATGAAGGCTTTCAAACGTGGAGTTGCGGTCAAAGTCCGACGAGGAGTTATGGAAGAAAGTTAAGTATAATAGCATTTGAATAATAACCTGTACGTGTGCAACAGGTGGTCTTATGCGAGGGCGCATGAATCCCAGAGAAGCAAAACGCATGATGCAGCGTATGGGCTTGAATATGAACGCTGTCGAGAACGTTGAGCAAGTTATTATTAAAACTAGCAGCAAAGAAATAATCATAAAAGAACCCGAAGTGTCAATACTTGAAGTGCAAGGACAGAAGATGTTTCAGGTTGCAGGTGGTCAAATCACTGAAAAAATCGCTGACCGCAGGCCTACAGCAGTAGGAGAAGAGGACGTGAGATTGGTGGCAGATCAAACGGGAAAAAGCTTGGAAGAGGCAAGAAAAGCGCTGGAGGAAAGTGGGGGAGATCTGGCCAAGGCAATTCTCTTGCTTCAATAATAGCCTTAATGATCAAACATCAACCAGGCAACAGTCTCTCGCGCGCCACAGTCTACGTAAAAGTGAACAACCCTCGTCCAAAACATTCCAATTGAATTTAAGTTAGGATACCAACAAATACTGTGGATTGGAGGCTGATCCTTAGGTGTTCGACGTAGTTTCAGTGGGGCACTTCAGCATAGATTCAATCTCTGTTCCCAGTCGACAATCTCCTTTTGTCGTTCTGGGCGGCGCCGCTGCCTATGTTTCCATTGCTGCAAGCCGTTTAGAAGCAAGGGTAGGTGTAGTGTCCAAGGTTGGTGGCGATTTTCCGGAAGCTTACAGGTGGTGGCTTGAGCAGGAGGGCATCAACCTATCAGCATTGACGAGAGTTGAAGATGCACAAACTACTCGTTTCGAGCTGAAATATGACGCTGATCTGTCGAATCGGACCCTTTTCTTGAAGAGAAGGGCTCCGTCACTGACTATTGATGACTTGCCAGCTTCTCTGAAAGCCTTGGCAATCCACGTTTCTCCGATAGCAGGTGAAATCACGTACGAGGTTACCGAGAAGCTAAAGAGCTGCACAGAAATTTTGTCCCTAGATCCCCAAGGCCTTGTGCGAGACTACGGTGAGAACGGAGAAGTCAAACATGGTTTGTTAGAGGACAAGCGTATTCTCGGTCTCGTTGACATTTACAAGTCATCCCTTAGCGAGATCAAAGCCGTGACCGATCTGCCTGATCTTGATTCAGCCATAAAGGGTGTTCATGATTGCGGGGTCGGCACTGTAATCGTGACCTTGGGCTCAAAGGGTGCAGTGCTTTCCACCGAAGATGCCTACTATAGTATTCCGGCCTGCAAGCCAGCCAAGCTTGTAGACCCAACTGGCGCGGGAGACGCATTCATCGGCGGCTTCTTGGCTGAGTATGTGAACGGCGAAAACCTTCTGCGGTGCGCGTGTGTGGGATCGGCAGCGGCTTCTTTTGTTGTTGAAGGTATCGGACCTACCTCCTTCGGCGACAAACCACAAGTTTATCAGAGGGCACATGAACTTTATGAAAAAGAAATAAAGCAATGACGCTTATTCTATTGCATAAAACCTTCGCGTGTGGAGGGTCAAACTTTGGGACGTGTCGATAAAGGCGTCAAATGTAGTGTTTCAGGCTGTGGCAGCGAGGCCGTTCGTTCAATTTCAGCTGAGAAGGTAAAGCTTGCAGGCTTAAGGGTTGGCGGCGAAAGACGCGCCTACCTGTGCAAGGAACACTATAAGGAGTACAAGAAAAAGACGAAGAAAGACAAGCAGCTCGAAAGAATGCGCTATAAAGGCTAAATGAGTGATGGCCCATGCGGATACTACAGCTACATTCAAACTTCATCGAATACAAGCCAATTCAGAAAGAAATAGCCATCGCTGAGGAAGCTGAAAAGAAACCAATCCGATTGGACGAGTTAGTAGTGTTATTTACGGCAGTTGAAGAAGGAGACGACAAGGCAACTGCCCAGAAGGCTATAAGTGAAGTTCATGTCTTCCTTGAGAAATTGAAGACAAATCGAATCCTGATCTATCCCTACGCGCATCTCAGCAGCGATCTGGCAAAGCCCGCTGAGGCTCTCAAAATAGTCAAAATCATGGAAGCGCATGCACGAGAGAAGGGCATAGAAACCTATCGTGCCCCATTCGGCTGGAATAAACAATTCACCATAGCGATAAAAGGTCATCCACTAGCAGAACAATCCAGAGCATACTTGCCAGCCAAGCCTGAAGAGAAGAAAGAACAAAAGGAAGAGAAGATTTCGGAAGCAGCAAAGGCAGAAGAAAAACTTGAATCTTTCTGGTATATCCTTGAACCGAATGGAAAAATGACACCCGTTGAAGATTATGAATTCAAAGGAAGTGGAAACCTCAGCAAGTTCTCGAAATATGAAATATCAAAGGTGAGAGCGAGCCAGCAAATGCCCCCTCATGTGCTTTTGATGAAGAGGCTGGAAATAGCTGATTATGAAATGGGGAGCGACCCGGGCAACATACGCTGGTATCCAAAAGGCCGGCTGATCAAATCACTGCTTGAGCAGTATGTGACTGCCAAGATGATCGAGTACGGAGCGATGGAAGTTGAAACGCCGGTGATGTACGATTTTCAACATCCAAGCTTGGCAGACTATTTGAACCGTTTTCCGGCACGACAGTATCTGCTGAAATCGGAGGATAAGGAGCTATTTCTGCGGTTCGCTGCTTGTTTCGGCCAATTCTTGATGGTTCATGACGCACAGTTTTCATATAAGCAAATGCCGCTGAAAGTCTATGAGTTGACTCGCTACAGTTTCAGACGCGAAAAGAGTGGCGAGGTCGTTGGTTTGAGACGCCTTCGAGCGTTTAGCATGCCAGACTGCCACGCCTTCTGCACAGATTTAGAACAGGCTAAGAAAGAATTCGTGGTGAGATTCAAGCTTTCCGCACAAATACTTGAGGAAATAGGTCTTTCGAAGGATGATTATGAAGGCGCGATACGTTTTACAATAGACTTCTACGAGGAGAACAAGAAATTCATAGCTTCCCTAGCCAAAACTTTTGGCAAGCCACTCTTGGTTGAGATGTGGAAGCAACCCTTCTTCTATTATAGGCTCAAATGGGACTTCAACTTCGTAGACAATCAAGACAAGGCCGCAGCCCTTTCGACTGACCAAATTGACGTTGAAAATGCCCAAAGGTACGACATAAACTACGTGGACGAGAAAGGTGAGAAACGTCATCCGCTGATTCTACACTGTTCGCCTAGCGGGGCGATCGAGAGAGACGTCTATGCTCTGCTGGAAAAAGCTTTCCGAGAACAACAAAGCGGGAAAGCACCAATGCTTCCAATGTGGCTTTCGCCGACGCAGGTGCGCCTAGTTCCGATATCAGACAAGTTCATGGACGACGTTGAAGGAATGGCCAAAGAGATGGAGGAGCATTGCATACGCGTGGATATTGACGACCGGCAGATGACTTTGCAGAAAAAGGTTAGAGAAGCAGAGATGGAGTGGGTGCCATGCATCGTAGTCGTGGGGCAAAGAGAAATTGAATCAGGACTGCTTCCAGTAAGAGATAGAAGGACCGGCGAAAGGCGTGACATGAGGCTCGAGCAGTTGATCAGCGAGGTTGAAGAAGCGACGAAGGGCAGACCTTTCAAACCGTTGCCGCTGCCTAAGCACCTTTCAAAGAGACCCCAGTTCTACGGTTAACCATAATTGAGAGCATCCCTTTTCTTGCACAAACTATATCAAAGCATGATTTTATAGACTAGTTTCTCAAGTTCGGGGGAACACTATTGGAGAAGGAATTGCAGGTTTACATTGATGGTGTGTACTATCCGAAGTCGCAGGCCAAGGTTTCAGTTTTTGATCACGGTCTTTTGTATGGAGACGGCATATTCGAAGGAATCCGTGCGTATAATGGCGTGGTTTTCAAGTTGAAAGAGCATATTGACAGGCTTTATCGTTCAGCCCATATGATAATGCTTGAAATCCCAATGACTAGAGAACAGATGATTCAAGCGGTCTTGGAGACCTTGCGAAAGAACAACCTGAAGGATGCTTACATCAGATTGATAGTCACGCGAGGGATTGGAGACCTCGGATTGAACCCGAGAAGATGTTCAAAACCAACGGTAATCGTGATAACAGACACCATTTCGTTGCACAAGCGTGAAGCTAAACAAAACGGGGTCACCGCTATGCTTTCATGGGTTAAGAGGGATCCTGTGGATGCAACGTCCCACGAGATAAAATCGCTTAATTATCTTAACAGTATACTGGCGAAAATCGAGGCAAACATAAGTGGCGTTGACGAGGCCATATGTCTTGACAAGAACGGTTTTGTATGCGAAGGAGTGGCTGAGAACATCTTCATAGTGAAGAACGGGAAACTGTTCACTCCGCCAAGCTACACTGGTGCATTGCCCGGAATAACGGCTGATGAGGTTATGAAGCTTGCTCAAAAGCTAGGCTATGAGGTGAGAGAAAAAAACATAACACCTTATGAGCTTTTTAACGCTGAAGAAGTGTTCTTTACGGGAACGGCGGCCGAAGTTGTGCCTGTCAGGGAGATAAACAAGAGGCTAATAGACAGTGGGAAGCCAGGGCCAATAACTAGAAGGCTGATGGAAGAATTCTTGAAACTGGTCTGTGATCCGAAGCAGGGAGCGCTTATCTACAAATAGTCATATTTCGAGTTGAGCTAATCGAGCCTTACTTTTTCTTCTCCATGAATCTTTCAACTCCGTCAAATGCCTGCTCCAGCGTTTCAATCGGCGGGAGGATAACCCCTCTAACGTGCCCAGCACCGTATGTCTGATCAAATCCCGAGCCATGCACAAAGAGCACGCCTGTCTCTCTCAAGAGATCAAGGACAAACTCCATATCTGTTTTCCATCGAAATCCCACAGCATGAATTCTTGGAAAAACATAGAACGCCCCCTCGGGCTTCGTGCAGCTTATGCCTTCAATTTCGTTCAGCCTCTTCAACGCATAATCCCTTCTTTGTTTGAGCTTTTGAACCGTTTCCTTGATGTGGTCTTGAGGGCCATTTAGAGCGGCTACTCCTGCTTTCTGAACTGGAGTGTTTGCGCAGAGTCTTATCCTTGTTTCCTTCTCTATTCCATGCTTCAACTCTTCAAGTCGTTCCTTCTTGTCATGGAAATACAAGTAACCCAGCCTCCATCCTGTCATGAGATACGCTTTGGAGAACCCGTTCAGTCCTATCACGGGGACATCTTTGGCCAGAGCAGCTGTGCTGACAAACTTCTTTCCATATGTTATTTGATCGTAGATTTCATCTGACAAAACTGGCACATCGCACTCGCCTGCTAGGTCCACTATTTGCTTCACAACTTTCTCTTCGTAAAGTGCGCCGCAGGGGTTGTTGGGGTTGATGACTACTATGCCACGCGTTTTCTTCGAGATTTTTCTTCTCAGATCGTCAACGTTTGGCTGCCAGCCGTTCTTCTCAACGGTTTCGTATGTGATTGGGTTTCCACCGAAGAATCTTGCGTAGGAAATATAAGGCGGATAGGTTGGGCCAGGCAGGAGAATCTCGTCGCCAGCGTCGATAAGTGCGGCCATAACCATTTGGATTCCTTCGGAAATCCCTTGGGTGACTATCACATCTCCTGCAGAAACTTCGACGCCATTGACTCTTTTTTCCTTCAGGGTTATGGCATGTCTGAGCTCAGGCAAACCTTCCGAGGGGGCATAAGCATTCGCTCCTCCTTCAACAGCATTTATCAAAGCCTGTTTGATATGTGGCGGCGTGTCGAAATCGAACGCGACAGGGTCTCCTATGTTCAGGTAGAAGATCTTCTTGCCAGTTCTCTCAACCTGTTTTGCATGAACAATGACATCGCGGATAGCGTATTCGATGTTTTGCACCCTTTCAGTGACTGTGACATTAGTCAAGGTTATCCCTTTCAGAACAGAAGCTCTTGTTTGGATAAGAAATAAAAGTTGCGGATTAGGGCGTGAACTGCCATGTTCTCGACGCTTGGAAGCCGTCAGCAGTGTAGACTGTGGCCTTGACGGCGCCTGTGGCCAGATACCGAACCCAGTTAAACAAGCACATGAACGTGAGCGTTTCTCCTCTTTTTAGGGGATATCCCTGTTGGCCTATTATGGGGTTTGTAATATCGCTATCAATTTCGTAGGTTGTGCTTCCTGTTTGTAAGACGATTTTTGTTATTGTCACGTTGTCTACTAGCGAATTAGCCGAATTTGAGATTGTGACATTAAAATATGGAATTGTGAAGTTAGTGACCGGATCTTGTAGCGTTCCGAAAACGAAGCGGTCTTCTAGCAGTTCAAGCCCAACAGAGGGTACGCTTACGCCTATAGATATGTTGAGTCCGTCTGCGGCCATTGCCGTGACTGTCGTGTTGATTCCCCGCAGATTCGTCCAATCAAAAGTGCAGTTGAGCGTTGCTTGTGTGCCGTTGGTCAGAACCGCAAACGGTGGATCAAGAACTGTCGCGGTTCCGTTGACGAGGATCTCCGTTATGTTTATGGCGTTGAGTGAACATGGCGTGTTTGTAACATTTACTAGAAAGTGATTTGTGTCGTTCAAGTCGAATTTGACTTCGGTTATGTTCCAAACAACCGAAACAGGCGTCACAGCATTAGCCGTAGGAGCTGTGAAACCTTGCCTTGTGAAAACGCTCACCGTTATTGTCTTGTTCCGCTGTGTAGTCCAATCCCAAATGCATTTGACGACTTGTGTATGATTTGGCGCAAGAAAAAGCACGCTAATATTCAATGGTGGTATCGTGTTTTGAATAATTGCTGTCTCGTTCCCCACGGTCACATTTATCCTGCTCAATATCACGGCTGCTGTGGAGTCTTGTGCATTGCGAGCGGTAACGTTGAAATATCCTGGGTTTTCATAGTCAAACTTGATTTCATCTATAGAAACAATGGCTCCGAGAAGCCCACTTGTCACGTAGCTTGACTCGTATCCTTCAGCCGTTGCCACGGCGACCGTGACGTTTTGCCCTCGCAAGCTATCCCAATTCGCGTTACATCGGAGCACCTGGGTCTGGTTTGGCGGCAAAACACACGGAAGTGTTGGAGTGACAGACGCAATTTTCTGGGCGAAAACTCTAACTTCTGAAATTGTGAGATTCGTGATGGAGTCCACAGAGTTCTCCACAGTCAGATCGAAGTATTCAACGGATTCAGCTGAATCAAAAGTGGGTGTTATCGTTAGTTTCTCTTTCGGCGTAGTGTATTGAAAACTCTTGATTGAGGAGTTGCCTGCGACTGGTTCAATTCGCACGGTGTCTCCGGCAAAATTGCTCCAGTTCTTTATGCATTTGAAGGTTTGTCTCGTTCCTTTTGTGAGTTGAAAGGGAAGTTGCTCAGGATATTCTGTTGTTGCTACATCGTAGGTTTCATTGGTCTCCTCAATAGTCAAGTGGAATGCAGATATGCCTACGTCAGACGCGGAGTTTGAAGGATTAAGGACTGTAAGATTAAAATACGAGAAATTACCGATTGGAAAATTCACATTTTCAACTATGAGTAACGTCGAGTCTTCTGGCATGTTGTAGTAGCTCGACATAACCCACATGTATGATACTAATGCTCCCAATATGGCAGAGCACAGAATCAACAAAATCAGAAGAAGGGTTGAAATTGCCTTTGTCTCTTTTGATATGCGCAAATTCTTACCTCAATATGAACGATTGGTGTTAATCATATTTCTCAGAGGTAAATAAGCGTTCTCTTACAATATCGATTTGAATTCGACCAGACAGCTAAGCTTAAATCAGATCCGATTTTCTAGTAGTGCCATCCGAATTCGGTCGGAACTACATGACAGAATATGACGCGCTCATAGTGGGCGCAGGAATCGTAGGCTTATCAACTGCCTATCATCTCAAGAATAGGAACCCAAAACTCAATGTTACGATCGTTGACAAGCTTGGCGCTGCGGGTCAGGGAAGCACGGCGAAGAGCGCCGCAGCGTTTCGTTGTCTATTTGCCTCACGCACAAACTTCGCTTTAGCAGATTCCTCAGCCGAGTTCTACAAGCACGTGCAAGATGATGTCAAGTTCGACCTGAAGCTGCGATGGGTCGGCTACTTATGGTTCTTTGACGAGGAAGGATACCGCAGAATGTTTCCCGTTTTAAAAGACCTGTCGAACAAGGGCTTCAAGCACGTGGAATATGATGAAAGCGATATAGAAAGAAAACTCAACATCAAGACAAACCTTGCTAGCGATGAAGAAGCTAAAATGATGGGCTTGGGGAACATATACAAGGGCATACTAATCCCCAAAGCAGGTTTAATCGATGTTGACTCGCTAATCAAATTCTACGAGTCAGAGTTTCTGAGACTAGGGGGAAAAATCCAGTACAATACGCATGTAAGCGAGATCGTTGTGGAACCCCGTCAGCCTTTTGGGATGCCAGGTGAACCTTATTTCTGGCAAGATGCGGTGATTACAGGAGCAAGAACGAATAAGGGTTTGATAAAGGCGAAGAAAACCATAATCGCCGCTGGAGCATGGACTGCCCAGCTTCTCGACCCTCTTGGAATTGAATGTTTCATCAAGGCCAAGAAAAGACAGATCTTTTCGATAAAAGCAAAGACTGACGCGCTTAGGAAATTGCTTTTCACAAGAGAATTCACAGATGCTGGGTGTCTGCCTTTCACGATACTTCCTAAGCCATCTGCATACATCCGACCTGCGCCTGAAGAGGATGCGCTCTGGTTGGCCTATGCTGACGAGTTTCCAAGAGCCTTCAAGATTGAGGACAATCCTGAACCCGAAGAAAACTACTACAGATATGGGTTATACCAAGTCTTCGTGAAATACTTCCCGCAGTTCATGGACTGTCAGCCATTTTCGGCCTTTGCTGGGCTTTACGAAATAAACACTATTGATGGGCAACCCTTGATTTTCGAGGAGAATGGCTTGATGGTCGTAGGCGGCGCAAGCGGAAGCGGCATACTGAAGGCCGACGCCATAGGCAGAATTGCCACCGCACTCTTCAACGGCGAGGATCATGCCTTGCTCTATGGAGACCGGGAATTCAAGGTCAGCGACTTGGGTTTGAAAAATCGCAATATAGAACCTGAAAAACTCGTCATCTAGCTCAGACGTGCGGCTCCTTAGCTCTGGTCGGGCTTCCTGACCAATCCAGAACCCTTACATGTGTCGAAAAGCCTATTTGCGTGCCCAAGTGTAGTTCTGCTTCATGTAGATTCGAGGTGCAAGAATTGAGGCTTGCCGAATTCAGGTACAAGCTAGGTAGAATCGACAGAGGCTACAGCGGCAGAACGCTTTACTTGAATCTCTCCGACATGAAGATAACCAGTAAGCCGGTTTCTGATGACATGAAACTCAAATTCACGGGTGGGCGAGGCTTTGACTTGTGGCTTCTTTGGAATGCTCTGCCTAAAGACAGAGTAATCAGGTGGGACGAGCCTGAAAACGAGCTATGTATTGCATGTGGCCCTTTAGGCGGCACCCCAGTTTACCCTGGCAGCGGCAAAAGTATTGCTGTTTCAATATCACCCTTAACAGGGACAGTCATCGACTCTAACGTTGGCGGATACTTTGGACCATACCTCAAATTTGCCGGTTGGGATGCACTCGAGATCCAAGGAAAAGCAGAATCTGAAGTTGTTATATTCATAGATGGCGATCAAGGAAAGGTTCAAGTTGATAGCGAAACAGAATTGCCTTCTGAAACACACTTAATCGTCGACATGTTGACGAGGAAGTATGCAGGCGAAAAGCCAAACAGCGTATCTGTAGTGTCTTCTGGGCCAGGGGCTGAACACACTCTTCTTGGTTGCTTGAACTTCTCGTGGTACGATGTTGCCCGTAAAATCCACAGGTGTAAACAAGCTGGGCGAGGAGGTATAGGCACCGTTCTTCGTAACAAGAAGATCAAAGCGATCGTTGTGAAATACTCAGGCAGAATAACAGTCGAGACCAATGGCCCGGCTGACCCGGAAATGGTGAAGAAAATAGGCAACGCTCACAGCCAAGAAATAAGAGCCCTCGACCCTAAGCAAAACGAGATGGCGGTTGTAGGAACTACTCACCTCGTGCCAATCATGAACGAATTCGACCTTCTTCCCGTGAACAACTACAAATACGGTAGCCATCCAAAGGCTGACGACCTAGGGCGCGAAGCCTATCGAAGGAAGTTCCACAAAGGGTTCGACGGCTGCTGGATTGGCTGTGCGATGGCGTGTTCACATTGCGTGATAGATTTTGAACCCAAGACAGGACCATACAGAGGCCACAAGGTATTCGTAGATGGCCCTGAATACGAGACGATCGCAGGGGTAGGCAGCAACTGCGGGATTTTTGACCCTGATTATGTAATTGAAATGAATTTCTACTGTGACACGTATGGATTGGATACAATCTCCATCGGCACTGCCATAGCCTTTACAATGGAATGTTATGAGGAAGGCTTGATCGATAAGAAAGCGACAGGAGGATTAGACCTAAGATTCGGCAATGGGGACGCTGCACTTGAACTCGTTCATCAAATGGCAAGAGGCGAAGGGTTTGGCTTAGTAGTCGGCCAGGGCATAAGACGGATGAAAAGTATCTTTGCCGAAGAATATGACGCAAGTCAAGAGAAGCTGTGTGATATCGGCATGGAAGCCAAGGGCTTGGAATTCTCTGAGTACGTGACTAAGGAATCATTGGCACAGCAAGGCGGCTACGGTCTTGCCCTCAAAGGTCCTCAACACGACGAGGCCTGGCTGATCTTCCTTGACATGGTCTATAATCTGATGCCGACTTTCGAGCAAAAAGCCGAGAACCTTCACTGGTTTCCGATGTTTCGCACATGGTTTGGACTTAACGGTCTATGCAAGCTTCCGTGGAATGACGTTGTGCCTGAGGATAACAAGAACACAAAGGAGCCCGCCAAAGTAATGTCTCACGTTGAAAACTATGCAGGGTTCTTCTCTGCTGTCACAGGAAGAAAGACCACTCCAGATGACATCATTAAGATGAGCGAGAGGGTATACAATTTTCAACGCATTTTCAACCTGAGAATGGGTTTCGGAACAAGAAAGCAAGACGCCATACCATACCGGGCAGTTGGGCCTGTCACAAGAGAAGAGTATGAAAGCCGCCAGAGTCGCTATGATAAAGAACTTGGAGAAAAAGTTGGCTACGACACAGCTGGCAGGTCAACAGACGAGAAGTTAGCTGCATTAAGAAAGCATCGAGAGGCGGAGTATGAAAGACTTACAAACGCTGTCTACAAAAGACGCGGATGGACACAAGACGGCGTGCCCACAATGGAGAAAGTGAAAGCATTAGGAATAGACTATCCGGAAGTCGTCGAACTAGTTAAGAAGCACCTGCAGACCTAGGTACACCGCTAGCTGGTCTTGAGTGTGTGCCGTAACGCGTGCTCTATGCTTATTGCCTTTCAGCATACTCTTTGTCCTTTCGATGCATTTTTTCCCAAAGAGGTTAGAAAGGGCTAATTGCAGGCAGTGAAAACCTTCACTATGTCAAGAATACAGCTTTTCTCTCTGCTCGTAGTGATGACATAAGGCTTCGGAAAAGCGCGCGTTGCATGTGCGCACACGCCTACCCC
>CAYYXF010000008.1:16512-31643 GCA_964475545.1 uncultured Candidatus Bathyarchaeia archaeon
GATCGACAATAAGCTTATCAAACAAAGCCCAAGCAGCACAGAGCGTTGGGTGAACAAATATCAGCACACGCTAAGTTGGGCTGGACTTGAGAAGGCTGTCTAAGCAAAGTAAGGTAATCGGCAATATTCTAAGTATAGGTTTAGCGTCAAGATTCATAGTCTATTTCTCTGCGGTTGTTGGATATTACACGATAGGTGTTAGAGAACCTGTTCCTAACGAGGGTTTATGGGACTTAGGCCTGCCGTTGGTGAACCTCTTTAGCCGCTGGGACGCAGGACACTATATAAACATTGCACTGAACTGGTATTCAATCGGTCCCAAAGGCCCAACCGAAGTCTGGGCCTTTTTTCCTTTATACCCTATAATCATGCGTATCACAGGGGTTCCGCTTGCGAACCTGGTCAGTCCATTCCAAGCCGTGGCACTAGGCGGATTCTTAATAAGCAATATACTATTTTTGGTCCTAGTTTTCTATTTTTATAGACTGAGCGAAATAGTGCTCAAAGATAGTGGTTTGGCTTTGCTCTCCACGACTGTGTTTTCGCTGTGGCCCGGGTCATTATTCTACTCTTGTGTTTATCCCGAGTGTCTTTTTATGACCCTGATAGTAACTGCACTGTATTTCATTGAAAAAGATAGGACTTCTGCTGCAATGATTCTGGGCTTTCTTGCTGGGTGGGCTCGACCAACGGGATTCTTGATATTTGTGCCATTCATTTACAAAGCGATTGAAAAACGTAGCTGGTACATAGTTCTCCAATCAATAATCGTCTCTTTACCTTACTTGCTGTTTAGCATTTATGGCTTTGTTGAAACGGGTATTTTTCCAATACGAGAATGGGCCTATGCAAAGTACTGGAATCAGCCAATTCCCTTAGTATTCGGTCAGCTTTTGGACTATCCGGTTCCTTCAGGAGTGCCAAAACTGGGGTATACACTTCTTGCGGTTGTAGAGCTGATTCTTGTAATGGCAGTCCTTGTCTACCTTTTCTCGTCTAAGGATTTGCTTGTTGCAACGTTATCACTTGGTTTCAAAAAGAGACACGACGAAGCAAAGTATCTTGGCTTCGCTTTGGCACTATTTCCGACGATTCTGTCTTATGGGTCAATACTCAATCTTCATAGATATGCAGTAGCTTTGATTCCGCTATACTGGATCTTGGCAAAGGTTGCCAACCGTAGTAAGGTAGCCATGGTGTTGCTTATGTCCACAATCTTGATGGCGTTGGTAATAGGTACAATCCTTTTTGCAACATGGAGATGGTATCCGTGATTTCGAGACATTCTTTTTGGGCGGCCCCTCTAAAAACAGGAAAAGTAGAAAAAAAGGTTGAGCGAGTGATGTCTCTATTTGGGCTGGGTTCAAACCCTGCGCTCCGCACTGCACATGGACGAACGGCACTTCACGAGTCACGCCCAAACAAATGAGATTCAGGACGGGAGGGGAAATCCTGAAGTCTACTGCGCGATCCTACGTGTTTTCTGCAAAAGCTGAAACAGTGGCAGACTTAGCCTAGTATGATCTGGCAAAGTAAACTACTTCCTTCGCCTGCCCCCCACAATATACACAATCCGAGAATGGTTTCTCTTTCTCAAAGGGCACTATCCTTATCGTCGCTCCTGTCTCCTCTTTTATCTTTTCTTCACACTTCCTGTTGGAGCACCAGGATGCTCTGATGAATCCCCCTTTCTTCTCAAGGGTTTCTTTGAACGCGTCATAGGTTTTCACCGTGGTTGTGTTCTCCTCGAGGAACTTCCTAGCTTTGCTGAGGAGGTTGTTTTGAATTTTGTCGAGTAGTTTCTCAACGGCACTTTCTATCTGCTCGTCTTTCACAGCGGCCTTTTCGAACGTGTCCCTTCTGACTGTCACAACTTGGTTTTGTTTTATGTCTCTGGGGCCAATCTCGATTCTTATTGGAACGCCTTTGAGTTCCCACTCGTTGAATTTCCATCCTGGAGTGTATTCTCGTCTGTCGTCTAGAACGGCTGCGATGCCTTTTTTCCGTAGCCTCGCATGTATTTCTCCTGCCTTTGCTGCTATTTGTTCAGCTTCCAAGCCCTTGTAAGGTATTGGGACTATTACGACCTGTGTTGGCGCTATCTTCGGCGGCAAAACTAACCCTTTGTCGTCGCCATGCAGCATCACGAGGGCTCCTATCATGCGTGTTGAGAAGCCCCATGATGTTTGCCAAACGTTTTGTTCTTTTTCGTTCTGGTCGAGGAACGTTATGCCGAAGACTTTCGAGAAATTCTGTCCAAGCTGATGTGAGGTTCCCATCTGTAATGCCTTTCCATCAGGCATCATTGCTTCCAAAGTCAACGTGTAGAGGGCTCCTGCGAATTTCTCCATTTCAGTTTTCTTGCCTGCGAGAACTGGAACTGCCAAATAGCTTTCCATCACGTCTTTGTATGCGTTCAGTATTTCCATTGCTTCTTGGTCAGCTTCTTCGTTTGTTGCATGGGCTGTATGGCCTTCCTGCCAAAGGAATTCTCTTGTTCTCAGGAAGAGTTTTGTTGCTTTTGTTTCCCACCTGACGACGCTGCACCACTGGTTCAATTTGAGGGGCAGATCTCTCCAGCTTCTGATCCATTTTGCGTATGTCGCGTACATGATGGTTTCAGACGTTGGTCTTATTGCAAGTCTTTCCTCCAGCGGGCTGTCTCCGCCCTCGGTGACCCAGGCAACTTCGGGAACAAAGCCTGCGAAATGCTTCGCTTCTTTCTTCAAGAAACTCTCAGGGATGAAAAGTGGGAAGTAGACGTTCCTATGTCCTGTTGCCTTTATTTTTTGGTTAAAGATTTCTTGGATTCTCTCCCAGATGGCATACGAATCTTCCCTAAAGATCATGCAGCCTTTCACTGGAGCATAATCGGCCAGACCTGACTTCAACACGACCTGCGTATACCATTCTGAGAAATCTTTGTCCTTCTTTACAGTCACTCCTGTATCTGACATTTTATCTCTCCAAATGTTCCTTAGTGGTTGAATATAATCCTAGCGAAAAACAGATCCCAATACGGGCTAAGTGTTCCGAAAATTCAACAATGTGGAACGCAATCGCCCATGTTCAACCACTTCCCACCAATGTAACAGAGGGAATTATTAAACATTTCTTCGCTACATGACATACGCAAGTGTTTTAACTAAACGAAGCTTAGACTTTGATACATCTGTGTCGACTGAAATGGTGTGAATTGAGATTGAAGGCAATTCTGATCATAGCCGATGGGATGGCTGATAGACCGCTTGAAGAGCTAGACTGGAAAACTCCATTGGAGGCGGCGCACAGACCTTCGCTGAACCAGATCGCCAAAACAGGAATAAGTGGAATACTTGATCCTCTCTCGCCTGGGATGCCCCCAGGAAGCGATACGGCAACGCTTGCATTACTAGGGTATGACGCGTTGAAGATATACTCTGGAAGAGGCGCCTTGGAGGCGCTAGGCTCAGGAGTGCGAATTCTTCCTGGTGATGTGGCTTTCAGATGCAATTATGCAACTGCCGACAAGAATCTAGTTGTTCTAGACAGGCGAGCAGGCAGAATCGTGAATGAGGATGCAGTCAAACTTGCCAATAGCTTACAGAGAGTCAATTTTGGAAAATCTTCAAGAACAAAGTTCTTATTCAAAAGCACTATTCAACATCGCGCCGTCCTTGTTCTTCGTGGACCTAGGTTGTCAACAGCCGTCAGCGACTCAGATCCTGAAAAAATCGGAGAGAAGGCTTTGGAGATGAAGCCGCTTGACAACAGCAACGAATCAAAGCTGACGGCCAAGATTGCTAACAAACTCGCGCGTGAGTTCCGCAGGGTCTTGAAGGATCACCCGATAAATAAAGAAAGGAAAAAACGAGGGCTTCCAGCGGCAAACATAATCTTGTTTAGAGGTGCAGGCACTCTCCCGAGCGTGTGTCCTCTTCAGCGGATATATGATATCAAAGCTGCATGTGTAGCTGCTGCGCCGCTAGTCAAAGGCGTGTGTAAGACTGTTGGAATGCGATCGATTGATGTTAAAGGTGCGACTGGAACACCTCAGACAAACTACATGGCTAAGTCAAAGGCAGTGGTTGAGGCTCTGAAAAGCTATGATTTTGTGCTATTACATGTGAAGGCAGCAGATGTTGTCAGTCACGATGGGAAAGCGAAACAGAAAGTCGAAGTGATTGAGAAGATTGACGCCATGCTAGGTCATCTGCTGAATAGAGTTGATCTAGGTTCAACTTACTTGGCAGTAACCGCTGATCACACTACATCCACGCTTACCGGAAATCATGAAGGCGACCCTGTCCCGATAGCCATAACAGGTCCATATGTTCGCCGTGACCGTATAGAAGAATTCGACGAAAGATCCTGTGCCATGGGGGGACTTGGACGTTTGAGAGGATCGGATTTAATGCCCATACTCATGAATCTTCTTGGCAAAACGAAAAAGTTCGGAGCCTAACTCACTGGACCTGCACAAGCCGCCATTCTCTATAATCTGTGACAACTCTGATGTATCCTTTGAGCATAGCGTCAGCTTGGGCGTCGCCTGTGTCAACTCTCAAAACGTTTCCTTCGATGCTCTGAAGCTTGTTCTTGGTTGCCGCAACAATTATCCGCTCTTTACCTACGCGCCTGATGATTTTCGGGCTTATCTGCTGATTACCTCTTCCGAAGAGGATTCCTTGATGCCCAATAGGTGAGAGAACGATCCACGTATGCTGCCAATCGTTCACTTCTTTCAAAATTCCTCTCTCATCTACATCAAGTATGACCTTGCCCCTCCTGTAAACGTCCACTCCTAAAACCGTTTTCTCCGTGCCTAGTAACTCTGCAATGCGTTTGACAGTTGTCCCTGGACCCAACAAGAAAGTTCCGCCTGGTTGCATCTCTTCTATTATGAATCTTGCTGCAGCGGTTTGGTTGTCTTTTTCATCAACCGTTTCAGGGCTCACTTGCTTGCTCCCTTGAATGTGTGTTGGCAGAAAGGGGCCTTTCATGAAACCATGAAGTTTAACTGTGAAAGTGTCGTTTCGTATAGCCTCTTCATCAGTATCCATGATTTCAAACTCGGTTATTTCGGCCTGGTTTTGACCGAAGGCCAATACCACGTCCACGGCGTCTGAAGGGTTCACTGCAAAAATGCCACTGTACATTTTTACCCCAGATGGAACGCCTAGAACTGGAACCTCAGCAGAGCCCTTCATGGCGTCCAAGATGTCCTTTGCTGTTCCGTCTCCACCGACAAAAACTATCAAATCCACTTGTGTTGCCACTAATAACTTGACCGCCTTTTGCGTGTCTGCTGCGGTCGTTGCTTTTCCAATTTTCATAGGCAAGACTTGAAAAGTGAAGTTCGCGGTTTTTGCTTCGACTTCTCCCATTATGCGAGGGCATGTTAATAGCTCAATGCTTACGTCTTCTGCTTTTTCTCTTAGTCTGTGCAGAAATTCGGTTGCTCTACTGGGGGCTATTGGTTCGGCTCCTCTAGCAATTGCCTCTTCCAGAATGTTATCTGTTCCTTTCAATCCTACTTTGCCGCCCATACCGGCTATCGGGTTGACAATGAGGCCCAACTTCATGATTTTCATAATTCACAGGATTGTAGCATCGGCTATAAACTCTTTTGATGAGGCGTAGCGGATTACAGCATACTTGTGTCGAAGCGAACTGTCATGCTGCCTATGTTACAGAGGTCATTTCTGCTCGATAATTCTTATATTTCAAGGCCACAAGACTGTTTGCCACCGATTGGGAACGAGGTTGCGTGATGTCGACAAAGGTGATGAAAAGAATTCTTGTGACAGGCTCTACTGGTCAAATTGGGTCTGAACTAACTCTTGAGCTGAGAAGAAAATATGGCGGAAAGAACGTCGTTGCAGTCAGACACAAAAGGCAGCCGAGCGAGACGCTGTTGAAGTCAGGCCCACTTGAGCATGTTGACCTTAACAGCGAGGAAAGCATTGAAAAAGTTGTGAAACAGCACGACATCGATACAATCTATCACTTGGCAGCCGTGCTGTCAGCTACTGGAGAAGAAAATCCACAAGTCGCTTGGGCTGTGAATATAGGTAGCCTCTACAACGTCTTGGAGGTTGCAAGGAAATTCAAACTGTTGAGAGTGTTTTGGCCAAGTTCCATAGCAGTATTCGGACCTTCAACGCCGAGGATCAATACACCCCAAGAGACGGTCTTAATTCCAAAAACCATATACGGGGTCTCCAAAGTGGCAGGCGAGCTTTTGTGCAATTACTATTTCATCAAATATGGCGTGGATGTCCGCAGTGTGCGCTATCCAGGCATAATAAGCAGTGAAGTCTTGCCGGGCGGAGGCACAACAGATTACGCCGTAGCCATATTCTATGAAGCGATAAAGAAGAAGCTCTACACATGCTTTGTAAGAGAAGATACAGTCCTCCCCATGATGTACATGCCTGACTGTCTGAAAGCCACGATAGATCTGATGGAAGCCGATCCTTCCAGAGTCAAACGCCACGACAGCTACAACTTGGCTGGAATGAGCTTCTCGGCAGGGGAGCTTGCAGCAGAAATCAAGAAGTACATCCCAGAATTCAAATGTGATTACAAACCTGACTTCAGACAAAAGATTGCTGATTCATGGCCAATGTCGATTGACGACAGCGTAGCCCACAAAGAATGGGGATGGAAGCCAACATATGATCTGGCCGCGATGACCAAGGACATGATGGCAAAGCTGTCAAAACGTTTCGCTGAAGGCAAACTGTAGATGGCAGGCTTGTCGAAATCTGCGAGAAAGGGTTAAGAGAAAGTGTGATAGACTAGGAAAAAGAGGTTTGATGGCAATGCGAAACCCAACATCATTTTTACGAGAAGAATATGAAGAACTGGTGAAGAACGAGCTTGACTGGAAGCTTCGAATTCTACAGGGCCCAAGCACGCCTTGGTGCAACGTTGACGGAAAGAAGGTTCTGATGTTCTGCTCTAACAACTATCTAGGCCTGAGCAATCATCCAAAGCTGAAGGAAGCGGCAATCAAAGCAGTTCAGACTCATGGAGCAGGTTCAGGTTCAGTTCGCCCCATCGCAGGAACAATGGACATACACATGGAACTTGAAAAGCGATTGGCAAAGTTCAAACACGCTGAGGCCTCTCTGGTTTACCAGACAGGCTTTGCAGCAAACGCCGGCCTGATTCCGCAGCTGGCTGGCAAAGATGATCTAATAATAAGTGATGAGCTTAATCACGGCAGCATAATTGACGGTGTCAGGCTATCCCACGCTGAAAGGGCAGTCTATAAGCATTCGAACGTTGCAGATTTACATCGAGTACTTGAGGAAACAGAAAAACATTCTCCGCCATATAGGCGAATTCTCATAATCACAGATGGTGTGTTTTCAATGGACGGTGATATAGCCCCACTGGACGGCGTGGCAAAAGCGGCCGTTGAGCATGGGGCGATGGTTTACGTTGATGACGCTCATGGCGAAGGAGTCCTCGGTGAAGGCGGAAGAGGCATCGTCTCACACTTCAAGCTTAGCCGGGACAAAGTACACGTGGAGATGGGCACTTTTTCGAAGGCTTTCGGCGTTGTGGGCGGTCACGTGTCCGGTTCTAGAGACCTTGTCAGCTTTGCTTACAACAAATCTCGAACATGGCTTCTCAGCGGATCACATCCACCAGCGGTCGCAGCAGCATGCCTTGCGGCAATCGATGTTTTGGAGAAAGAACCGCAGCACGTTCGCACGCTGTGGGAACACACTCATTATTTCAAGAAGGCTATGAAAGACTTGGGCTTCAACATAGGCAACAGCGAGACTCCGATAACACCAGTCATAGTTGGAGAGAGTGGCGTGGCAAAGAAATTGAGTGCGCGGCTGTTTGAGGAAGGTGTTTTTGCGTTGCCTATAGTGTTTCCTATGGTGGCAAGAGACAAGGCGCGGATCAGAACCATCATGAACGCTGCCTTGACAAAGCAGGACCTAGACTTCGCAATCGGAGCATTCGAAAAAATAGGGAAAGAATTAAAGATAATCTAAGTCGTCCGGTCGATTTTCGATTCTTGTCTTTCCCAAGACTATTGTAGTCTAGGCACCAAGAGCATGGATGTCAAGACAGCCAAAAGACTGCCTCGCCAAGAAATTTGAGCCAAGCTTGAGTCGGAGCGCATCGCTAGGTTTTCACTCCCATTTTTTCGGCGTGTCCCCAATTTTGTCGGTTCTGAAAGTGCTGCTGGCAAGGTCAGACTCTTAAATGAGTGGAAAAATGCGCGCGCTTCATCAATCGTGACGCCAACGAAAATCGTTCGTGTAGCCGACTGATGCTGCCCTTGAAGCACCAAATCGGAAAGCTCAGGCTCTATCATCAGGGCTGTCAAAAACTAGATTGGTCTTCCTGCAACCTTGTTTATAGCTCGGAATGCCAAGTCTTTTTGGCCGTTTGCTTGTTCTACTTCGTCTTTCAGTTTCTTTGCGTCCATCGGACAATTTTTGGATACCTTGTCCACAAAGTCCTTCAGTTCTTTCTCATCTACATGGCAGCTCAGCGTAAGCTCCTCAATTACTTCCTTCGCTGTTGCTGCGTCACCAAAACAGCTTTCACTTAACTCTTCCAAAGCGAACTCTATGGTCTTGGAATCTACGTTACATTTAGTGCTCAATTCTTTCGCCCATTTTTTCTGGTCCTTCACTTTTGATACCTCGCCATGCATGGGTTAGGTATAGCTTACAGAATCTTGTTATTTAAGCATTAACTCAGGCAGTCTAAACTTCTAGTGACGCAATTTATCCAATACTCTGTCAACATCATTTAGGCCGAGCTTTCTCAGGGTTTGTGATTTTGGAATACCATTAGTGTCCCATCCTGCCTCTTTATAGTACCTCTTTTTGCCTTCTTTCACTTTGTCTTTTTCAGCGATCTTGCCCTTGTAAGGCCCTGAGTTCAAGGGTTCATAGAATCTTGGCGGATTATCATCGTCTGTCTTCGGGTTCCATTTGAGGTCAGGTCCACCTAGTAGCAGCATTGCTCTCTGCAATTGCAGTATTCTAAGTGCTCTGATTTTGCTCCACTCTTCAGGTGACAACTCTAAACCTGTAACTGCCTCGTAGAAATTGAGTCTTGTCTTTCGTGCCACGCCGAAACTGTTGAAATTGCAGTACACGCCTGAATCGTTGAATATCTCCCAGATTTCACTGCCAGATCCGTCAAGTGGCAAACCAGCAGTTGAAGTGTGGTCTCCACCTTGAACAGAGCATGCATAAGAGATGTTTTCCGGGTAGTCCTTTCCACTACGGATTCCATGAGCGCCGATGCCTATGCCCTTGGATTGCACGGCATACCGCAGCACATCTATTTTCTTCATTTTTTCTATTTTCAGAGCCGCGCGATATGTTCCTTCGGCCAGTAAGTCACCTATACCTTCTTTGAAAGCAATTTTCTTTGCTAGAGCTGCGAAAGCTAGGGTGTCACCCCACTTTGGCTTTACGCCGTCTAAGTCCTTTTCTGTGAGAATTCCTCTCTGAAAGAGTTCTGCGGCGAAACCTAACATGTTCCCCGTTTGTATGCCACATAAGCCCAAGTCATCTATGAGCGATGCAAGGAACACGTTTTCTTCAGGAGTGAATATTCCTAGATTTGGACCTAAATAAGCTTGCAGTTCATAATCTGGGTTGTCTGTTATGGCTCCTTTGAATTTTCCCGTTTTTACCATTGCCACTTTCAAGCAACAAGTCGGACATCCAAAGTCACTCCAGTACTGCTTTATCCAAACCCTATCTTCGAACTTGTCCACGCCGAAGCTTTTTTCATCATGCCATTCATCTTGCCAGTTCCGCACGGGTTCAGAGCTAGTTTTGGCCCCAACCTCATAGCCACCTGAACCCGTGCCCCACCTTCTCCATAATTCGTTGTCGTAAATGCCATTGCATATCTGTTGAATCAGTTTCTTCACCCGTTTCATGTCAGCCACTTCAGGCAATGGACCTGTACCCTTGACCGCCACTGCCTTCAGCCTCTTGGAACCCATAACTGCCCCATAGCCGCCGTATCCAGCAGCATGCGTCCACTTTGCCGCTACACAAGCTGTGCGTACCTTGTTTTCACCTGCTGGCCCAACGTACAATATCGCAGGTTCTTTCCATTCACCGTATAGCGGAAAGCGCTTCTTAAGAAGTGTTCTGCACTCTTTGGTGAGGATCCTGACTGTCTGTTTTGCGTCTTTACCCCAGACATGACCGGCGTCTCGGATTTCAACATCAGAATCCTTAATGAATAAGTAGACAGGTTTTTTCGATTCACCTGTGATTATTATGCCATCATAGCCAGCGCATCTTAGCTCTACTCCAAACTCTCCACCAACAGTTGAGCCTACCACACCATTGCTTTGTGGAGACTTTCCTGATACGCAGATTCTGCCTCCTGGGAAATATCCTGTGAGTGGTCCCGTCAGTAGTAGGAGTATGTTATCCGACCCCAAAGGGTCAAGTTTCTCCCACCTTTTGCCCAGCCTATCCCACAGTATTCTCGTTGCTAGACCCCTACCCCCAACGTAGTCCTTCAAAACGTCGTCGCTGAAGGTTATCTTCTTGACGTCTCCATTTGAAAGGTTGACTTCCAGGAACTTACCCGCGTAGCCTGGGATCATACAAACTCCTCCGCTTGTTCTCCGTAAAATCTGGAAGCTAGATCTCTCGTTACCTCATCTGGCATGCGTGCATAGAGATGGTAAGGGCGGTTTCCTCTTCGGACTTTTTTGAGCACATTCCATCCACCTTCTTGGCAGGTTCTGACGCATTTAGGGTCGCCTCCGCATAGATCGCAGATCAGAATGTGCTTTTCTCTTGGGTGCATGTGGGGAATTCTGCCTGGGCAGGCGTCCATGCATTTTCCGCACGCCGTGCACTTTTCGGCTTTGACAACAACCGCGCCCGTTCGCTTGCTGATCGAAAACGCTTTGAATTGACATGATTTCACGCAAGGATAATCCTCGCATTGGGCGCAGAAGTGTGGGAACTCCACGCCTGGAACAAGCATGAACACTCTTATTCTTGAGGCTTCTGGCCATATGCGGTTCTCATGTGAAAGTGAGCACGCAATCTCGCATCTTCTACATGCGCTGCATCTCGAGAATGCTCTTGCTATCCAGATTGGTTCTTTCCTCTTAGCCATCTCTAGGCTCCTCAGAACATTGTAGAGTCCATGTTAAGTTGATGCTTCGATTTAAGTGTGATGTTCCGCATGGCCCTCTTCAAGTCCATTGTCATTCCGTAATTGCTCTTCACTTAGAGCATTAGTCTGCTTATTAGTCAGTCACACTCTATGCTACTTTCACAAGCGCGTGAAGGTCGGAAAATCAAAGTTGGTGCTATGGTACGAACTGCTGGGTGTTCTGATTGGCTCTTTTCTTTTGAACCTCATCCCTTTCGCAGGGCCCTCAAACCTTTTCATAGCTTCAAACGCTGCACTGCTTGTTGACGCTGACCCCTTTACGCTCGGTTTCCTTGTGGCCTTAGGTTCAGCCTCAGCGAGGTTTATCCACTACTTAGTCACATTCTTTATCAGCGGTCACCTAGGTGAAAAACAGCGAAAACGTCTCGACGCGAAATGGTTGAAGGTTAGGCGATGGGCTTTTCTAGCCCTTTTCGTGGTGGCTGCTACGCCGCTTCCTGATGAGCCGGTAATAATACCCTTGGGCTTGCTAAAGTATAATCCAATCAAGTTTTATATTGTGTATTTTCTGGGCAAACTTTCTATTACTATTCCTGGAGCTTACCTCGGAATGCTTAGCGAAGGCTTGTTTGCCTCAGCGATAAGTCAAGTGGTTCTCATGATCGCGTCGATCGTTCTGACTGTGGTGGTGACGATTGTGTTATTCAAGATTGATGTTGAGAAGATTGCAGAAAGAGTTTTCAAGAAGAAGCCTGAGGCAAAACGTAATAATGCAAATTGTGACTAGAAAGGTTGAAGCAGCTGATTGGAAACTTGATTTGGCCAGGGAAAGAGCTTGAGGGTGATTGCTGATCTCCATATTCATGGTCGTTACAGCCGCGCGACAAGTGAAAGAATGTGTGTTGAAGAGATCGCACGTTTTGCAAGGATTAAAGGCTTGAACCTTGTCGGTACGGGAGACTTCACGCATCCTTTGTGGCTCAAGGAGTTGGAGAAAGACCTTGTTTCAGAGCCCGATACGAACCTGTACAAAGCTGCAGGCGGCTCTCAATCGCGCGTCTCCTTTGTGTTAACTGCAGAAGTTAGCACAATCTTTACCTTTGAAAATGTGGTCAGGAAGGTTCATCATGTCATTCTGACGCCAAGCATCGAGACAGCACGCCAGATTGGCGACAGATTGTCAAAATATGGCGGTCTCGCATCTGATGGTAGACCGACGTTGAATATGACTGCTCCTGGTCTGGTTGAGGAAGTGATGGAGGTTTCGAGCGATAACATGGTTTTTCCATCGCATGCGTGGACACCTTGGTTCAGCGTGTTTGGCGCCTTCAGTGGCTTCGACAGGATTGAAGACTGTTATCAAGACATGACTAAACACATCTACGCATTGGAGACTGGGCTTTCGTCAGATCCCCCTATGAACTGGCGGCTTGGATCGTTGGATCGATTTGCTTTGGTTTCAAACAGTGACAGTCACAGTTTTTGGCCTTGGCGTATTGGAAGGGAGGCGAACGTCTTTGAACTTGACAGTCCGAGTTATCATGAGGTTCTTGATGCCATCCGACGCAAGGATAAGACAAGATTCAAGTTCACGATAGAGACTGATCCTGCTTACGGGAAATATCATTGGACCGGTCACAGGAATTGCAATACTGCATTTTCCGCTCGAGACGCGACAAAGCTTGGGAATATATGTCCTGTTTGCCGGAGAAAGCTTACCAAGGGCGTTGAGCAACGCGTTGAGGAATTGGCGGATCGTCCAGAGGGTTTTGAGCCTCCCAATGCTATTGGTTTCATGCGCTTACTTCCACTATCTGAGATTATTGCTACTGTGCTCGGCGTTGATTCTCCATCCGTCCAGAAGGTTTGGACTATCTACAATTTGCTTGTTGAGAAATTTGGTGACGAATATGCTGTGCTGATAGATGCGTCAAGAGAAGCGTTGAGCGCGATTGTTGATGCCGAAGTGGCCGATGCGATTGTCAGGGTTAGACAGCGACAGGTGACAGTAGTGCCAGGTTTTGATGGCGTATATGGGCGGCTTGTTCTATCAGACAGCGATTCTGACGAGGTTCAGGTTCCGGGAACAGTTCGACAGCGGAATCTTACCGATTTTATGTGAAGATGGATTTCTACATGCTTTCTTGTGTGTATGTGTACTGCAAGTATACGACAAACCTTATTAAGTCGTAATACGCACGATACTTGCTTGTAAGGTGTGCAACTATGCAGGTTCAGAACTGTATTCGTATTGCTAGTAAGGAGGATAGGGTGGCTAAGGTGATTGATGGCGTTTTGACTCAGGTTTTTGGGGAAAAGGCTGCGAGTTTGATTTACAGGTATTTGGAGCGCAAATATTCTTTGAAGCGCGATGAGGTAGCATTGAAGATTGACGTGTTTGCCAAGGGGCTTGAGGATTTTCTGAGTTCTGGCGCGTGTGTTGTTGAGCGTAAGATTTTGGAGGACTTGCAGTCGAGTTTCGGCTTGGCTGATGGGTCTGAGAGTGCACGTATGGATTTTGTTGATCAGATGCGGTTTTTGACGAACAGGGTTTAGCCTCGCACCTTACATTTGAGTCTACATGTTTTTCTCCTGCTTGTTGTGTATTGTTGATGCGTTTTCTTAGGGGATTTCATGCTGGCCATGGTTGGTTGATGGTTGGCTGCAGGTTCTAGCGTGGGTTTGAACAGAAAACGTTAAAGTAGTGGGGGAATAAATAACTAGGACTTTCGCTAGTTGCATGGAAGAGGCGAGAAATTGGCAGGCGGTAGGGTGAGGGAATATTTGCTCAGGTATAATACGCCTCGGAGAATAGTGCAACTTTTGTGTTTTGTTTTGTTTAGTGCTGTGATCTTTAGTGTGGGTTCGTTGCCGCTTGTGCTTCCGGTTCTTTGGACTTGGGGGCAGGAGCCGAACGTGGTTGGTGATGCTTTCAGTGCGATGCAGTGGTGGTTTTATCAGGGTGTTTTTCCGTGGCTTGCGTTGGCGTCGTTTCTGATTGTGGGTGTGTTGATTGGCAAGTCGATGTGCGGTTGGGTTTGTCCGTTTGGTTTTGTTCAGGATTTGGTTGGTTTTATTAAGCGTCGGCAGAGGGATTTTTCGCTTAGGAGTCATGAGAGCCTGCTTTATTTGAAGTATGGCATTGCTGGCGCTGCTTTGTTTGTCAGTGTGACTTTCGCAGCTGCAAAGACGTTGGGGGCAAGTGCGGGGTATTCGAATGCTTTAGGTGTTCTTGCGCAGTTTCCGTTCACAGCGTTTAGTCCTGCGGAGATATTGTTTACCGCTGTGCCTAGTGGGATACGGTATTTCAGTTCGGCGATAGTGCAGACGCCTGCGGTTGAAGTCCTCGGTGCGCTTGGTAGTATGTCTTTGCTTTTCTGGTTTTCGTTTGGGTTGATGGTTGCTGTTCTTGTTTTGGCTGCTTTTGTGCCGAGGGGTTGGTGTAGATATTTCTGTCCTCATGGGGCTATTATGGCTTTGTTGAATAGGTTTAGTTTTATTGGGTTGCAGCGGAACCCGGTTAAGTGTGAGAAGGGTGGGTGCGGCCTGTGCGTTGCGGCTTGTCCGATGCGTGTTCCGATTTTGGATTTGCCTTGGGAGAAGTTTAGCCATGAAGAATGCATTTACTGTATGAAATGTGTGGACGCTTGCAAGGATAAGGCCATCAGGTTGAAGTACCCGTAGCTTCGCGCGACCTGCTTCTTAGTCACCACTTTTCCCGCGGCTTTAGTTGCTACTATTTTCCAGATCGTGCTGGGCCGTGTTCTTGTCGTGTTTTAACGTTCCCATGTGAGTTCTCTATTGTGTGGCTGTCGTACGATAGTTATTGGTGTTGCAGGGCAGACATTCGGTGATTATTTCTGCATGAATGCCGACCGCAGCTTCAAACATTGCGCTGACTTTGGTTTCGGCATGTATGGGGGGTAGATCCAAGAGTTTTGGAGACGGCGGGGTTGTCTTGGGTTTTAGAATGTCTTTTAGGTCATCGCTTGTGCCCAGAAGCT
>CAYYXF010000008.1:31743-33891 GCA_964475545.1 uncultured Candidatus Bathyarchaeia archaeon
GGGGTTGTCTTGGGTTTTAGAATGTCTTTTAGGTCATCGCTTGTGCCCAGAAGCTTTTTGAGTATTCGCTCAGCACGTTGTTGTAGATTGTCTTTGTCTGCTGGGCTATCTTGTTCCAGTCATATTTTTCTTGTATTCTCCTGTAGGCGTTGGTTCTTAACCAGTTCGCGTAGCCGTCGTCTGTTAATACTCTTGTTATTCCCCATGCTAACGAGTCTGGGTTGCCTGCGTAGGCTTTGACGCCGCTTACGTCGTGTTCAACGATTTCTGCTAGGCCGCCAGTGTCTGAGACGACGACTGGGCTTCTTGCTGCCATGGCCTCAAGGGCCACTATTCCGAAGGGTTCAAACAAGGAGGGAACAACAGAGGCGCTTGCACATGTCTGCAGTTTTCTCAGTGTGTCGTCGTCCACGAAGCCTGTGAACATGACTTTATGGGATAATCCCATGCCCTTTACGAGGCCAGAAAGTTGATCCTTCATGTAGCCGTTGCCGACGATTATGAACTTGGCGTTGACTTTGTCCAAAACCCTCGGCGCAGCATTAACAAGCACGTGCACGCCTTTCTCGAAGACGAGTCTGCCGACGAAGAGCACGATTTTCTCTTCAGGCAGGGCAAACTTGCTTCTGAACTGGCCTAGGTCTTCTTTTTCGTATTTTGAGTAGACTTCGTAGTTCACGCCGTTCGGAACCATCACGAGCTTGTCTGAAGGAAGCCCGAAAGCCCATTGGACATGCGAAATCATGTAGTCACTACAGCATATCACTTTCCATGCTTCATAGGTCAGCCATGCTTCGGTTTCATGAATCATCCTTTCATAGTCAAAATGGATGCCGTTTCTGCGCCCAGTTTCCGTGGAGTGCACGGTGGCAAAAAGAGGCTTTCTGAAAACGTGCTTCAACCCTATTGCTGCCGTGGCAACGAGCCAATCGTGGGCATGAATGACGTCAATCTTTCCGCCTAAGCTATTTATGAGGGCCGCAGCTTCCTTCTGCATGTTAACATTCATCAAGTAGACCCATGTTGCAAAATCAGGCGACGGGTTCTTGTAAGAGTCAATTCTGAGGATCTCCACTCCATCGACAACCTCATGTTGCGGCGCGCCTGGAAAGTCGCACGTGACCACGTAGACCTTGACCCCGTTTCTTGCCAGGCTCTTTGACAAATAGTATACGTGCGGAGAGATGCCGCCGATGATTCTTGGCGGAAACTCCCAAGACAGCATCATGACGCTTAAGTCTCGGCTCATCTTGAGCTTCCGTCTCCCGCAACGTTCTTGTACGTTTCCAAAGTATCCTCAATCCAGCTTTTTGAGTCCGGCGAGATTATCCTGATTTTTCCCGCTGGCACCTTGTAGAGCCTGACCGCCTCGTCTCTCATCCATTCTGACTTGACAATGAGTGCTTCTGCTTCAAACATTCCCAGCCATTCAATGCTCTTTATGGCCATGTTGAATGGCGAGTTTGCCCCATGAGAACGATGCTCTTCCAAACTGTCGATAGAGTAGATGAAGGGTATGCCCAGGGCTTTCTTCAAAGTTACCGCGGCTGGAATGAAATGCCAATCATGTATGTCCATCAGCTCCACTTGTTTGCCCACGTCGTAATAGACGTTTGCAGCCACCCTTTCTGCTTCCTGGTTCAGGGTCAGAACCCATGTGAGGACGCCGATGTGTGTGCGAACTGGGTTCGTTATTCTGATGGTTTTGACGCCGTCTGAATCATCATGTCCTCCTGTTAGAAAATCATGATAGGTCACGACGTAGACGTCGACTTTGTTTCTGACAAGCTCAGCTGCAAGCTTCTTCACGTAGTTTGCAAGCTGCCCAACTATTCTCGGAGGATATTCCCATGAAAAAACCAGAACACGCATCAGACTTTCACTACGTGAAAAGTGCACAAACCTTGATTATGCCGCTTCCTGTCAAATAGTACCGTTTCTTTCCTTCATTATCCATGAAGCTCTCAGCAAAACCCTCAGCCTTGTAACCGTCAAGAATCCGTTCCAGCTCACCCAAATCAACCTGCAAAACCTGCGATAGCTCATCACTTCTTCTTGCCAAATCAGGAGCCGTAGCGCACAGATTATGTAGCGTCTGCAAGATCCTCTCTGGAAGGGGAAGTTCCTCTCTCAACATCTCACATCCTG
>CAYYXF010000009.1:0-28436 GCA_964475545.1 uncultured Candidatus Bathyarchaeia archaeon
AAATAAAGATTTACACCACTCATTGCAGACGTCTTTCTGGATTCGCTTGAAGTTTGAATCACTGGTCTGCTAATCGCAGAGAGTCTAACCTCTGTTTGTCCTTGTACAACGCCCACACGCGTAACAAAGGGCGCTTATGGAAGGATTATAAGACCCGACCACGGAACTGGTACGTTGAAGTTGGATGTCAATAGTCGGCTTGGATTTGGCGGGTGTCGCAAGCAGACCCACTGGTCTTTGCATTCTTAAGGACATGAAAGCAGAGACTTTCCTAGTCTACAAGGATGAGGAAGTGTTGAAGAGAATAGAGGAAAGCAAACCCAAAATAGTTGCCATTGATGCGCCTCTGAGTCTTCCAGCAGGGAGAAAATCCATAGAACAAAGGACGAACGTTCATCTGAGAGAATGTGACAAAGAACTCCTGCGAAGAGGGATAAGATTCTTCCCAATCACTCTCGGTCCCATGAGAAAATTGACTAACCGGGGCATAAACCTGAGAAGAATCCTCGAAACCAAGCACTTTAGAGTAATAGAGGTATACCCGGGAGGTGCCCAAGACATTCTCGGAATTCCCAGAAAGCAACAGGGACTCAATAGACTGAGAGCGGGTTTGGAGAAGATAGGAGTGAGAAGACTGAATAGTCGAATGAGCGATCATGAACTGGACGCTGTCACATGCGCTCTTGTAGGAAAATTCTTGTTGGAAGGAAAAAGCGTTACTTACGGAACCTCCCAGCAGGCGATGGTAATGCCTAAGGGTGAAAAACCAAGTACCAGTGGTCGATACTAACCTCTAAGCAGCGCAATAAATTGAAGGGTGTAAAGATGTCCCGATTTGAAGAAGAAGCCAAAAGAATGGTTGAAGTCTTGAGCTTGAAATGGGCGCCCATTGCAGGAAAGTTTTCGGTCAACACTGATGAAATCGGAGATTCTACGCGGAAACTCAGCATTTGTGAAGCCTTTGATGTGGTAAGACGTGAGAATCTCGTTCTTAATCTCTCCAAGAGGAATTGCGTTTGCCCGGGTGGCAGGCACTTTACTGGTCTGGAATTTCTTCCGTTGGAAACCATTGCAGTCACCTTGATAAAGAGAGAACACAAAGTCTATGAATCAATGAACGCCGCTTTGGCCTCAATAAGTAAACAGCCACAACCGGTTAAGAGAGGCGACTTTTTCATTTTGGGGCCTCTCGGAAAATTCGAGACAGAACCTGACATAGTGTTTCTGTTCGCTAACCCAGCCCAGGCTGACAGAATTCTGGGGCTGATTTCCTTCAAAGGTGCTGAGCCTTTCACGTATTTTCCCGCAAGTAGCATATGCTCAACAATAACAAACGTTCTAGCAAATGGAAGACCTGAAATAAACCTAATCTCAGCCTTTGAAAGACGAGGAGGTAAATGGTCTCCAGGCGAGCTTATGATAGCAATGTCCTTGAAGGATTTTGAAGCAGCAGTAGAAAACATCCCATATTCTGGATTCGGAACAGTCCCAATATCTTGAATGCAAATACGTGTCAGTGCGCGCGCTCATGAAGCGGGACTCATCAGCGCGTCTGACTTTTTCTCGAAGCCTATTTGAATTATACTTGGACCATATTTGGATCATATACTGAACCGGGGGGGTAGGCTGTGCGCACACGCATACGGAAAGCCCAGGAACCATGAAAAACTAATTGCTGTTGAGCGGGAAATCCTTGACGATTTGAAGAAGGTGCTGATGAACACTGAACTGTCCGCGAGTGAAAAAGCTCGCGCGCAACAAACAAGCGTCAGAAAACAGAAAAGGTGGGAGAGGATAGACTATTTCGGTATTTCTTGGAGTCTCTTGCTTATTTCGTTCCAGTTGACGATGTTCCAGAATGCTTCCACGAACTTGACCCTGTCATTCTTATAGTCAAGGTAGTATGCGTGCTCGAAAACATCGAGGATCGCGAGGATTCTGAAAGTAGGATAAACGTTAGTGTTGTGTTTTTCTATTTGCATTATTATTGGCCTGTCAGTTTGTTTATCCCACGTTAGTGCTGCCCACCCAGAGCCTTCCACACTGACGGCGGCTTGTGTAAATTCCTTCTTGAATCTGTCAAAGCTCCCGAACTCTTTCGTTAAGGCGTCGCCCAAGGCGCCTCCCGGCTTTCCGCCTTTGCCTGCGGGCGACAAGTTCGCCCAAAACAGCGAGTGTAGCAGATGGCCGCCTATGTTGAACGACAATTCCTTCAACGTTGACTTCATATCCAAATCTGCATTTTCTTTTCGCGCCTTGTCGAGTTTCTGAAGTATGTTGTTTGCGCCGTTGACATATGCCTGGTGGTGTTTTTGATGGTGTATCGTCAACTGCTGCTCTGAAATGTAGGGTTCCAAGTCCTTGTATCCGTAAGGCAGTTGTGGCAAAACGTAGAGCTTGCTCTGTTCCATACTTACCACGTCTAGCAATTTATGTCAGCACGATTCTTATACTTTGCCATTCATGGGACTTCAGCCTTAAGCGTTCTTTGGAGTGTTTATTTGAGGGTTATTTCATGCTTTCAAGGATTGGCACTATATCTACATCTTCCAGGGGCAATTCGGTAAGAGGTTTATTCTTCAGGTGTTCGAGATTGTCACGGTACGTAGATCTTTCTTCCTTATAGAAGATGCCTATTGGTATTCGGTCGCCCCATTCGAAGCTTTTTTCGAGTGCCTCCTGTCTGTCTGTGTAGTCATGTCCTGCCTCTTCCAGTTTGTAGAGTCGCTGACGGAACCATTCATAAGTATTCAGGTAATTGAACGTCACGCATGGCTGGAAAACGTCAATGTAGTTGAATCCCTTGTGCTTCAGGGCCTCCACCACTAAGCCCGTCAGATGTTTCGGATCCCCTGCGAACCCCCGAGCCACAAACGTTCCATTGCTGATGAGAGCATGTGCAATCGGATTAAGCGGGGCTACTGTTGAGCCGAATGGTGTAGACTTCGTCTTGAACCCGATTTGGCTAGTCGCCGTCGTCTGCCCAGTCGTTAGCCCCAAGATCATGTTGTTGTGCACGATCAGCGTCAAATCTATGTTTCTTCTTACGGCATGGCAAAAATGATCCCAGCCTTCATCGTAACAATCAGCGTCTCCGCTGAAACCTACAACCGTCAAGTTCGGGTTTGCAAGCTTTATGCCTGTTGCCAATGGTAGCACTCTGCCATGAATACCATGGAAGCTGTTTACGTTCACATAGTCAGCTATCTTGCCGTGGCAACCTATCCCAGACACTATGACGACTCTTTCTCTGTCAGCTCCGACTTCCACAAGGGCGCTTTTGAAAGCTGAAACAATCCCGAAGTTTCCGCAGCCTGGGCACCAAGTGATCTTGGCAGTGCTGGCGAGATCTTTCATGTCAACCATTGTCAGAGCACCTCCTTAATGCGCTCTGAAAGATCGCCCGGATTGAAAGGCCTGCCATCATACCTTAGGATCTTATGATCCACTCTTCTTAGGTTGTGGTCTCGGATGAGGCTTGAAAGCTGAGAGGTCTTGTTTTGTTCTATTACGATTGTTTTCTTGGTGCGGAGCAAAACCTTTTCCACTTCACCCTTTGGGAATGGATGGAGGTACAGAATCTGCATATAGTTTACTGTCACGCCTTCTGACTTGAGGAGTTTCATGGCTTCTCTTATGGGGCCCTTGGTTGAACCCCATGAGACTATTGTTGCCTGCGCCTCCTCTGGGCCATAAAACTTGATTGCTTCGATGTTTCTCTCTTCAATCTCCTTCACAATAGCGCTAAGCTTTCTCATCCTCTTATCCATCATGGCCGTTGTGGTGACTGGATCTTCAGTGGTTAATCCATACTCGTCATGTTCATCTGAGTTAGCGTGAACAATGGTTCCTTTGGCTGAAGGAACAGCTCTAGGCGATACTCCCGTCTCAGTAATCTCATATCTGCCATATTCTCCCTTCCCTTCATATTTGTCCGCTATTAGTGAACCTCTCTCAATCCCGACTCGATTCACATCAAACGGCTCAACTGACACTTCACTCTCGCCAACGTACTTGTCGGTCAGAAGTATTACTGGAAGCTGATATTTCTCAGCCCAATTGAACGCTCGCACAGTCTCGTAAAAGCATTCTTCGATGTCTCCTGGCGCTACGACCACTCTTGGAAATTCGCCCTGCGATGCATGAATGACGAATCTCAAGTCTCCCTGAGCCGAATAAGTAGGCAGTCCCGTGCTTGGTCCAGGTCTCTGTCCTACGACGACGACAACTGGCGTCTCAGTCATTCCAGTCATTCCTAAGCCTTCACTCATCAGACAGAAGCCTCCGCCCGAAGTGGCCGTCATGGTTCTGGCCCCAGCGAAGGCCGCGCCAGCAATCATGTTTATCGCGGCAATCTCCCCCTCTGGCTGCATTGCAATCATGCTGTAGCTTCTTTCGTTTGAAGTCATGAAGTGGAGCAGACCCGTCGTCGGAGTCATCGGATAACTCACGTAGAATTTGCAGCCGGCCTTTAGAGCACCTAGTCCTACAGCTTCATTTCCGCTAAGAAAGATTCTTCTTCTCCCGGCTGTGTCGGTCTTCTTTAGGCGATACTCAAATTCGCTCTTGAAGTTTTGCTTGATGTGATCGTACCCTTTTCGAGCGGCTTTGATGTTAGATTCCGCAACTTCAGGCTTGAAAGTATCCCTCAGTATCTCTTCCAGCAAAGCAAAATCGTAATCTGTGACCGCGATTGTCGCTCCGAGAGCCACCGTATTTCTCATTATGAGATTGTGCGGTTCTTTCAATTCGTCGACAACTATCTTTTTCAACGGAATAGGGTAAAGCTTCAGATCTTTTCTGCTAAGCGGCTCAGCTTTGAGGTTAATATCGTTCTCGTCATAGATTATTCCTCCACCCGAGACAAGCTCATCTTTGTGCCGCAATGCTGTCTCTGCGTTCAACGCTATTAGCAAATCCACTTGATCTGGCTGAGAATATATCTCACCATCCGATATCCTAACAATGTAGAAGTTGTGTCCTCCTCGAATGAGAGACTGATAGTCGTTGACGCCGAAAACATTCAGTCCTCCTCGCATGCAAGCCTTCGCCAAGAGGAAACCTGAGCGACTGATCCCGGCCCCCGCTTCTCCTCCAATCAGAAAAGAAAAATCGTTGACCTTCATAGAATCGCCACGACAAGATAGACCTTCCAATTATAAAAAACGTTCTTACAGACAGACGCGTGAGCCCAAAGAGAGTATTATCTTACCTCTGTGCTGGTGGTATTGATGTCTGCAGAAAATCTAATATCTTGACCTTCACTCAACTAGGGTCAGGTGAAATTGCTTTGCCAATAGACCCTGACTTTCAAAAGAACCGAAAAGTCGTCGCTCAGCACAATGGGCACGATGTTTGGGGACCAGTTGAGCCGCCCAAGAAACAGGGAATACATGGGACCAACGTTGCTGTAGACTGGGAAGCCTGCACGGGCGATGGAGTTTGCATCGAAGTCTGCCCTGTATCACTGTTTGAATGGGCTGACGCTCCAGGACATCCCACCTCAGAAAAGAAGTCTGATCCTGTCAGAGAAAAAGACTGCATTCAATGTTTAGCATGCGAAACACAATGTCCAACGCAGGCAATAAAAATCAAAACTTGATGATGCAGGACAGCCAGTGTGTAGCATCACTTCCCATTTTTCTGCTTTAGATTCCTAGCCGCCTGCAGAGGAGCCCAAACGGAAAACCTTTTTTACCTCATCTTTTTCGCTGTCTCTCTAGAGGGGCTTGATTATGGCGGCTAAACCTTACCGTAAGCTGGATTGTCTTGGTCTGTATTGCCCTGAACCCGTCTTCAAAACAAGAATGGAATTGGACGAAATGGAAAAGGGTGAAGTTCTCGAGGTCTTAGCCGATGATCCAGCTGCGGAAGAAGACATAAGGAGTCTAGTCAAACACTTGGAGCAGGAAATAGTAAGCGTGAATAGAGACGGGAATGTCGTTCGTATATTGATTAGAAAGGTGAAATGATCAAAAAGAAGGAATTGGGAAAATGTCTGGAAAAAAGAAAATACTGTATGTTCAAACCAGCGGAGTCGACCAGCCAGAACGTGCCTATGCGCCTTTCATACTGGCTACCACTGCGGCAATGATGAACCTAGAAGCAACAGTATATTTCGTCACAAAAGGTATCACGCTCGTCAAGAAAGGCGAAGCAGAGAAGATCAAACTTGGAAGCTTTCCCTCGCTGAGAGACGTGATGAACCAAGCATTAAAAGCTGGAGTGAAGATTGCCGTTTGTGAGCAAAGCTGCAACTTGCTGGGGATTCCACGCGGAGACTTTGTGCCCGAAGCCAACATCGTTGGCGCAGCAACTCTCAATGACTTAGCTCTCAGTGCAGACGCAGTTCTATGCTTCTAAGCGGATAAAAGATGCCAGCACAAAAACGTATCTACATGGATTATTCGGCTGGAAAACCAGTTGACCCGCGAGCCTTAGAAGAGATGCTGCCATGCATGGAATCATTCTACGGCAATCCATCATCACTTCATACCTTTGGTCAAGAAGCCCAAAAGGCGCTTGAAGAAGCTAGAACAAGAGTTGCGCAGCTGATCAACGCGGAAAAGAAAGAATCCATCATTTTCACATCAGGAGCAACTGAGAGCAACAACCTAGCAATCAAAGGCGTTGCCAACCGTTACAGGGACCGCGGGACGCGCATTATAACTTCAAGCGTCGAGCACATGTCAGTTGTCAACATCTGCAAATTCCTAACAACGAAAGGCTTTGAGGCCGTTTTTCTTCCCGTAGACCATTACGGCACTATCAATCTTGAAGCATTAGAAAAGGAGCTTACTGACAAGACTGTCCTAGTCACAGTAGTTTATGCAAACGGCGAAATCGGAACCATCGAGCCGATAAGAAAAATTAGTGAAATAGTGCACAGCAAGAGCTCTTTTCTGCATGTAGATGCGACCGTTGCGAACGGGCAGGTTCCGATAGATGTGAAGAACGATGGGATAGACTTGCTTTCTCTTTCTTCGAACGATATGTATGGACCAAAAGGAGTTGGAGCGCTTTACATCAAAGAAGGAATACGATTGGAGCCGCTGTTCCACGGCGGCGGACAAGAGCGCGGTCTCAGATCGGGAACAGAAAATCTGCCTGGCATAGCTGGGTTTGGAAAGGCAGCTGAGATCGCACGCATGGAAATGCAGACTGAAAGCGAGCGGCTTGTGAAGCTGAGAGACAGGTTTATCAAAGGCTTGCTCGACCCTATACCTTGCTCATTTTTGAACGGGCATCCGACTGAGCGGCTGCCTAACAATGTCTCGGTGCGATACAACTTCATTGAAGGCGAATCCATGTTGCTAAGCCTAGACATGATGGGAGTAGCTGCATCATCAGGTTCAGCTTGCACTGCAAAAACCTTGGAACCATCTCACGTGCTTTTGGCAACCGGACTCAAACACGAGGAAGCCCACGGCTCACTTATGTTCTCTTTAGGCAAACAAAACACTGAAGAGGAAGTTGACTACGTAATAGGTTTAATGCCTGGAATCGTTAAGAGGTTAAGATCAATGTCGCCCTTAACACCAAAGGAGCTGAATCAGTGATGTATACGGAAAAGGTCATGGACCACTTCAGAAACCCGCGGAACATGGGCGAAATCCCAAACGCGGACGGAATAGGCACAGTTGGAAACCCCGTTTGTGGAGACATGATGGCGATTTACATCAAAGTCAAAGACAATCGCATCGAAGACATCAAATTCAAAACATTCGGATGCGGCGCAGCAGTTGCGACCAGCAGCATGGTCACTGAAATTGCCAAAGGAAAGACTTTGGAAGAAGCAATGAAGATCACGCGCGCAAGTGTAGCCGATTCTCTGGGCGGTTTGCCACCAATCAAGATGCATTGCTCCAATCTTGCGGCAGATGCACTGCACGCTGCAATTGAGGACTATTACAAGAAGCAGAAAGAGGTGAGAAAGTGACACCTGAGTTTGTCCGATGCGAATTCTGCAAATCTAAAATCCCCTCAGAAACGTGCAAGCTTGCAGCCTACAGCACAGTGATTGAAGGCAAGCAATACTTATTCTGCTGCGAGCAATGCGCCGAACGCTACAAGGAGAAGAAAAAGAAAACGAAATAGGCAGACTTCACACGTCTCCTCTCTTTCCATTTTCAGGTTGACAATTCGGGCAAATGTAAGATGCCGTGCTGCCAGTTCTGATCTTTTCTATGATCGCATGACATTCTGGGCAAGGCTTTCCTGGTTTGTAACCAACAAGAAAATCGTCAGACGTAAACCTACCTTTTTTGCCATGGAAGTCCACTTCAAAGGCTGCTCCACCCAACTTCATGCTACAGTTCAAGACCTCCAACGTTGCCTTATGCAAGTCGCCTATTTCCTTTTCAGACAGCGTTGAAATCTTTCGGTTAGGATGCAATCCGGCTTTGAATAATATGTCTTGAATGTACACGTTTCCAATTCCTGCCATGTTCTTCTGGTCAAGCAGGAAGCTCTTTACGCCTGTTTTCTTATTGGCCAGAAGCTTCTTGAAATGGCTCACTGTGAAGCTCTCTTCTATTGGTGAGATGCCAAGCCCTGAGGTTAGCTTGTGTTTAGCCAAGTCTTTCTCTGCCACAAAATGAACGTAGCCGAACCACCAGAAATGGATGGTGAACCCTGTCTTGTCGGTGAAGATCAGCTTGAATTGAGCATTTTCTGGGGGTTTCTGGTTTGCCTTCAGGTAGAGTATTTCTGCGCCCATTCCTAGGTTGATAAGGATGATGTATGCTGGGTTAAGTTTCATGAACAGCCATTTTCCCTTGCTTGAAACGCAGTCGACAATCTTGCCTTTGGCTTTCTTGGCGAAATCTCGAAGGGGCATGTTAAGATGCTTTGGCTGCTTGTCTTCAATGCTTGCAATGCGTTTTCCCTTCAACTCCTTATCCATTTGTCTCGCGATCACTGTTATTTCCGGCAGCTCAGGCAAAGTTATCACAAGCCGAAGTTTGAGAGGTTGATCTCATGTATTCTCTTCTTTTGCGACACAGTTTAAATAGGCAAGGTTCATAAGATTTTGCAACAAAAGCGGTGAAAAGGCTTGGAAAAATGGGAATGCACTATTTGCGGTTACATATATGATCCAGACTTAGGTGATCCAGAGCATGGGATAAAGTCTGGAACACCTTTCGAGAAACTGCCTGAAGACTGGACCTGCCCAATATGTGGAGCTCCTAAGGATCAGTTCGTCAAGAAAGGTTAGATTGTGCCAGCAGCTTCTTGAAAACTTTAATATCGCAATCAACGCAAATCTGATTTGACCAGTTATGCCTGTTACCAAAATAAGGAAGAGAGACGGGAGAATCGTCGATTTTGACGGGACCCGAATCAAAGATGCAATCCACAAGGCTTTCATTGCCGTTGAGCTTGAAGATGGACAGAAAGCCGAAAGCATCACAAGAGAAATAGTCAGGCTTATAGATGAGAAGTTCGCGGAAAGAATTCCGTCAGTTGAAGATGCGCAAGACCTTGTCATAGAAGCTTTGAAAAGAGGAGGCTACGAAAAGGTAGCCGCAGAATATGAGGCTTACAGGAAGAAGAAAGATGAAATAAGAAGCCTTCGTGAGAAGCTTTTCGGAATTGAAGAACCGAAGCTAACTGTAAACGCGATGGAGGTTTTGAAGAGAAGATACCTTCTGAAAGACTTGAATGAGAATATCGTAGAAACGCCTGCGCAGATGTTCATGAGAATTGCGAAGGCCATAGCTAAGGTTGAGCGAAAATACGATGGAGATCAAAGAAAAGCTGAAGAGATCTTTTTTGGAATGATGTCCAGGCTGGAGTTTGTGCCCAACTCTCCAACTCTTTTCAACGCAGGAACAGGGATCGGCCAACTTTCGGCCTGTTTCGTCCTGCCCGTGGGGGATTCCCTCGAAAGCATATTCACTGCAGTCAAGAACATGGCTCTGATTGAACAGACGGGTGGAGGAGTAGGCTTCGATTTCTCAAACCTCAGACCGAAGGGAGACATTGTCAAGTCAACTAAAGGCGTAGCCTCAGGTCCTGTGAGTTTCATGCGCGTATTCGATGTCTCAACTGAGATCATAAAGGCGGGGGGAAGAAGGCGAGGTGCCATGATGGCGATCTTGAGAGCTGATCACCCGGACATCCTTGAATTCGTCAAATCAAAGCAGCAGCCAGGATTTCTTTCAAACTTCAACATTTCTGTGGCGGCAACAGACGACTTTATGAAGGCGGTTGAAGGCAGCGCTGATTACTCACTTGTTAACCCTAGGAACAATGAGAAGGTGGGGAAACTAAACGCCAAGGAAGTCTGGCATCTCATGGCCACGTCTGCCTGGCAGAGCGGAGACCCAGGGGTTATCTTTATCGACGAAATTAACAGACACAATCCAACGCCTCATGTCGGAAGAATAGAAGCAACGAATCCATGCGGCGAGCAGCCCCTATTGCCATATGAGTCATGCAATTTGGGTTCAATAAATCTTTTAAGAATGGTCGAGGATGGAAAGACAGACTGGGTAAAGCTGAAGGAAACGGTGCAGAACTGTGTCAGATTTCTTGATAATGTTGTCGACGCAAACAGGTATCCATTGAAAGAAACAGAAGCAATAACGATTGCTAACAGAAAAATAGGCTTGGGAGTGATGGGATTCGCTGACATGCTGATAAAACTGGGCATTCCGTACAACTCTGAGAAGGCTTTAGCATTAGGCGAAGAGTTGATGAAGTTTGTTGAGACACAGGCTCACGCAGAGTCCGTTGCACTTGGAGAGGAAAGAGGGTCTTTCCCGAGTTTTGACAAGAGCATTTGGAAAGACAAGTATGGCGCCATGAGAAACTCCACAGTGACAACGATCGCTCCGACAGGAAGCATAAGCATAATCGCTGGCTGTTCTTCAGGAATTGAGCCGATATTTGCAGTTTCATTCATAAGGAACGTGCTGAGCGGAACGAGGCTCTTTGAGACTAACCCGCTGTTTGAGATGGTGGCAAAGGAACGAGGTTTCTACGGTGCCGAGCTTTTTGAAAAGATAGCCACGACAGGGTCGCTTCAGAATATTGAGGGTATTCCAGATGATGTTAGGAAGCTTTTCGTCACTGCCCTAGACATTCAGCCAGAATGGCACGTTAGGATGCAGGCAGTGTTCCAGAAGTACACGGACAATGCCGTGTCAAAAACCGTTAACCTGCCCAGGGAGGCAACAGTTGACGCTGTTAGAGAAATCTACGAGCTTGCCTGGAAGTCGAAATGCAAGGGTGTCACCGTTTTCAGATACGGAAGCAAGCCCGAGCAAGTCTTGTATATAGGGGAAGTGAAGACAGAGAAAGGGAAGTTTGTAACGGCCGAGTCGGAATATGCGGGGGGTTGCCCAACGCAAACTTGCCCATTCCCAGGATAATCATTTCTGCGGAATGATTTTTTCCAGCGCCTCAACCGCTATTCCATAGCTGAAATTCCACGTTTCTCCCTTGAACATCTGGTAGATTTCCACATTATCCCAAGTTTTGTCTGCCAAGTCTCCCAAGAGCAGATGGCCGTCTTTGATGAAGCCTCTCTTAGCCAATTCTGCCACAGACTTCCATATGTTTGGGCTTTCGTGTGAAGGTATTACGAATCTGACAAACAACTCGTCCTTCTTCAGGGCTTTCTCATATCCAGTGTTGTATGGTAGATGCCTCAGTCCAGCGGCGAATTTCCTCAAGCTGGCGCTGTTGGAGAAGATAAGATCATACACGAGAAGCAGTGTTGTCTGAGCCGGATTAGGAACAACGTAAACGCGGTAGCCTCTGATAAGGCTTCTATGCATGATTATGTCTCTCATTCTCCGTGAGACTAGCGGGATCAGCCTCGCTTCTTCTTTGTCCTTCAGGATTCCTGCCATTTCCTTAACGATTTTCCTTTGGTTAGTTCTGCCATTAATCTCAAGGCATCTTAAGATTATCAGATCGTACAAGTCGAATTTTACTCTCTCATAATCGGCGGGTTCAGCTAGATCCTCTTGTTGGAAAGTGTCGAAGTCGTTGACCCACGCATTCCAATCAAAGAGTGGAAAGCCCTCTCTCTTGCTGTAGAATTCCAAGTTCAAGAGCGGATAGTTGGGGCTCGTGGTTGGAACAATCTGGAAATCTGTGATCAGACTTCTTCCTTTGATGTCATTTAGGAAAGTGTTGAGGTCTCTTTCCCTGTCTGGAGGAATAACATAGCGCACGTAGTTTCCACGTTTCCATCCCTCCAATACCGCGAGGTATCTCCACAAGGGGAAGCAGGTCATTGCTCTGCTTGAGGCATCTTCTTTGCCTAAAGGTGTAGATGCAAAAACTGCAAAGCTTTTCAAACCTAGCTTAGGCTCGTCGATGAGGGCTCGGAAGCGGACAATGTCTTGTTTGTCAAGCTTTCTGGAGTGATAACTCAAGGTCTGTTTCGGAATTCCCAAGGACGCAGACAGCCTGCTCAGATTCGAAAAGCCCTGCTCATGCATTCCCTTCACTATCTTGAAATCCACCAAATCCAGTGACCTGAACTTCTCTGCATATTCATGCATCGAAGGGATTAATCGTACATAACTCATGCAGGCAACACCGAGCGCGTGTGCCAAACGCGTGTGAAAACCTCTTAAAGGAGCCTGCGATAAAAACGTTTTTGTATTTTGCGTGTTACTACTACCAATAAACTTATAAGAAACTTGGTCGATATGTCAAGCCGTCGGGGGAGAGGACTCATTATGCGAATGCGCATCCTGATTCTTATCTTGCTCCTTTCTTGCATCGCACTAGTTACAACAGTCACTGTAGCATTCCAAGCAGTCCACAGTAATCAACGCGTCGGATTCAACCTCAAATCCGGTCCATCTGCCTTTGTGGTCAATGTAATTCGTCCGAATGAGCCTGGAAGTGGGGGTGGAGGCGCAGGGGTCATCAAGTAGCGGCAACTGCAACAGTGCTATCATCCTCTGGATAAAGAACGGATGCCAATCACAGTAAATTTCTCCTGCATCTTCTCTCCTTTCTCCTGTGAACATCTTGGTGCTCGTTCATCCATAAGAGTATGGAGCCTCTGAGCATTGCTGCAACATCTGAACGGCGATGCGGCTGAGACGGGGATCTGCCTCTATTCAAGATTCAGGACATTGCCATTGGAAGCAAGATGAAAGGCCATATTGGAAGACAACAGAAAGGGTGGAGTTGGCCCTATTTTTTCTCCGTTCGTATGCTGTAATTCATCCTGACCCCTGCATTTTCGAAGAGTCTGCCAACAGGACAATTTTTCAACGTTACGTTGTGAAGCCTTTCAATTCTGTCTGCCGGTGCATCTGCCTTCACCGTGACGTCAAATTTCGCCTCTGTTATGGTTCCTGCTTCCTCGGTTTTCACAGCTTCAACTCTGACGTCAAGCTCCTTCAGTGGGATTCTCATCTTTTTCGCTGTTAGCGCAAAGATAGTTGCGTAGCAACCGGCGTGGCTCATCACGCAGAGTTCAAGGGCTGTTGGTCCCATGTCAGATCCCGTGTCAAGCGGAAGGTCAATGCACACACTGTGGGATCTGCCATCATCCAATACTATCCTGAAGTCTTTTATCAATAGTGCCGTTGCATAAAGCTTCGTCAAGTCTTCTCCCTCTTAGTACATTAGACAATTGGATTATGAAACTTTTTGTTCGCGAACCAGTCGACGCGTCCACGGCGACAAGGATTCGGGTCAACATGCGAGAGAATCGATAAGACTAATAGATCAGAAACTGAAAATATGGAAGGGATGAGAAGAATTTGTCATGTGCCGATTCCGAAGAAAGTGAGGCAGCAGGTTGGATTGAGAGGAGCCGAGGCATATGGGTCTGATACCTGATGAGCATAAAGAGCATCTTAGGATTGAGCTTGGCGAGAAATTGGAGAAGCCCGTCAAGATCATAATGTTCACTCAGCAGATTGAGTGCAAGCTCTGCGCAGAAACAAGGCAGCTCGTTCAGGAGCTAGCAGAGCTGAATGACAAGATAAAAGTTGAAATCTACGATTTTGTTGCCAACGCTGATAAGGCTAGGGAGTATGGTATCGATAAGGTTCCTGCAATTGCTATCATAGGTGAGAAGGATTATGGAGTGAGATTTTACGGGTTCCCGTTTGGCTACGAGTTTCAAACGCTTACCGAATCCTTGGTGAATGTTTCGAGGGGCAGAGCTGATGTTTCGGACAAGACGAGGGAATTGCTTAGAGAAGTCAGGACTCCCGTTCACATTCAAGTCTTTGTCACTCTGACATGTCCGCACTGTCCGGTCGCAGCAAGCACTGCCCAGAAGTTTGCGATAGAAAACGATTTGATAAAGGCAGATGTTGTTGATGCCAGCGAATTTCCGCATCTTGCCCTTAAGTATGGTGTCATGGGTGTTCCAAAAGTGATCATAAATGAGAAAATAGAATTTGTTGGCGCTCTTCCTGAAGACCTGTTCCTAGAGCATGTGATCCTCGCCACTGCTCAAGGCTAACCTTGACTATGGTGCCGAAGGGTTTGAGAAGCTGAAACCTAGGAACAGCTAGACGAACACGAGTGGCCAGAACGCCCGCCGACGTATCTTGTTGGGTTTTTGTCAAAACTGGTCTTACATGATTGGTTGCAGAAGAAGAAGGTTTTCCCCATATATTCAGACTTGAATTTGGCCGTTTTCTCGTCCACCATCATCCCGCAAACAGGATCCTTAGCCATGCTACGCTCTCACCTCCCATACTTCTAATTGTCTAACGCGCTAAGCTCAGCCTTATTCCTTTTGTCATGTCCTCGCTCGTGCATCATGTTTCACTTTTAGTCAATGACAGCTTTCCATTTGCCGATATGCTAGGCGCGCACGAAAAGACAATGGGATAACCTAATTTTCCAAGTTTAATTCGATGCGCCAACGTGCTCGGTTTCCAATGCCTATCCTAGCCGTTTGACTATGTGATATCCGAACTTCGTTTTGACTGTCCCTGAGGTCTGCCCCTTGTCGAGAGCGAAGGCTGCGGCTTCAAACTCTTTGACCATTTTTCCTCGCCCGAAAGTTCCAAGGTCTCCCCCATTCTTCTTCGACGGGCACAATGAGACTTCCTTGGCTATGTTTGCGAATTTTTCGCCCTTGTTGAGCCGTTCCAGAATTGCTTTAGCTTCTGTTTCTGTTTTGACTAGAATGTGGGCACAATGAACTTTGTCTGCCATAGACCGAAACTATGATTTTCTTCGATTTATAACATTTCTTCCGGGCTTGCAGTCTTTGGCGTGTAAAAGTTGTATTTGTGAGTCGTAAAGCTTTAATTTTCGCTGTCGAACACGACTGTAGTCTGAGCAGGTTACAGCCTTGGTTACCTTGAATCTTGACAGGATTTTCAACCCCAAAAGCATAGCGATAGTCGGCGCAAGTGAGGAAGAGGGGACCGTCGGCTATGCCTTGATGAGGAACCTCATAGAGCTCAAGTTTCAAGGAGACATTTATCCAGTCAACATTCGCAAGACCGAAATCCTCGGCTACAAGGCCTATCCTTCAGTAGAGCAAATCCCAGAGCGCGTCGATCTGGCCGTGATTGCCACACCCGCAAGGACAGTCCCAGACGTCGTGGAACAATGCGGGAAAGCAGGAATAATGGCTCTAGTAATAATAAGCGCGGGTTTCAAAGAGATAGGTCCTGAGGGCAAGGCGCTTGAAGAAAGAATTCTCGAAATAAAAAGCAAGTATGGCCTACGCATAATAGGTCCGAACTGTCTGGGCGTTATTCGACCCAGCATCAATTTGAACGTTACATTCATCAGCAAAATGCCCAAGCCTGGCAACATAGCCTTCATCAGCCAAAGTGGCGCACTCGGCTCGGCTATACTGGATTGGGCGATTCACGAAAACATAGGCTTCAGCAATTTCGTTTCAATAGGCTCAATGATAGATGTGGATTTCGGGGATCTGATCGACTATTTTGGAACAGACCCGAAAACCAAGAGTATTTTAATGTACATTGAAGGGTTGACTGATGCTCGCAAGTTCATGAGCGCTGCCAGACATTTCGCGAGAGCCAAGCCCATCATCGTAGTCAAAGCAGGCAAATTTGGCGAAAGCGCCAAAGCTGCCGCTTCACATACAGGATCGCTCACTGGCGAAGACCTCATCTATGACAAGGCGTTCAGACGAGCCGGAATAGTGCGTGTGGACGAAATCGCAGACCTGTTCAACTGTGCTGAGGTCCTAGGCACGCAGCCGCTTCCGCGAGGGCCGAACTTGGCTATAATCACGAACGCTGGTGGACCCGGCGTAATGGCGACAGACGCCACAATAGCCAGAGGGGGCAAGATGGCTCAACTGAGCCCCAAGACCATGGAAGCACTGAACAATTTCCTGCCTCACTATTGGAGCAGAGGCAACCCTATTGATATCCTTGGAGACGCGAAGGCGGACAGATACAAAGCAACCGTTGAAGCGTGCCTAAATGACGAGAATATTGATGGCATTCTCATTATCTATACGGCTCAAGCCGTAGGCGAACCAGTTGAAATCGCCAAAACCATTGCTGAACTCTGCAGAGGCCGAACCTACCAGAACAAAACGATTCTTACAAGTTTCATGGGATATGGGGCGGTAGAAGAGGCAAACCGCGTCTTCAACCAGAACAACATCCCGACCTACTCGACGCCTGAGCAAGCGGTTAAAACGTACATGTACATGTACCAGTACAAGAGCAACCTTGAACTGCTCTACGAGACACCTGAAGAACTTCCTGTGGATGTTGCCCCGCCTAAGCGCCCCCTTATGGTTATACTGAGGAATATGGCGAAGGAAAAACGTGAGATACTCAACGAAGCCGAAGCCAAAACGTTTCTTGAGTATTACGGCCTTCCTGTTGTGAAAACCAAGGTCGCCCAAAATGCAGATCAAGCTGCTGACATAGCTAAGGAGATTGGATATCCGGTTGTGTTGAAGATCCTTTCTCCTCAAATCGTTCACAAGACTGATGCTGGCGGCGTTGTTCTTGACATACACAGTGAAGCCGAGCTTCGCGAAGCTTATGAGAGAATTATGCAGCGCGCCAAGCAATACAACCCTGACGCTGAAATCTTGGGCGTTACAGTGCAGCAGATGATCAAAAAACATGGCTATGAAGTGATAATTGGCGCAAAGACCGATCCACTATTCGGGCCTGTCATCCTCTTCGGCATGGGGGGCATAGGAGTAGAACTGTTCAAGGACTTCTCGCTTGGGCTGCCGCCTTTGAATCAGACTTTGGTCAGAAGGATCATGGAGGAAACGAAGGTCTATCAGCTCCTGAAAGGTTACAGGAACGTGCCTCCAGCTAACATCAAACTACTTGAGGAAATAATGGTTCTTTTCAGTCAGATGCTCATTGACTTTCCACAGCTTAAAGAAGTTGACATTAACCCACTGTTCATAAACGAAAGGGAAGCATACGCTTTTGATGCACGCATTGTAGTGGACAAGGACAAGGTGTTTGAGAAGCCTGAGCCTCATCAGCACTTGGTTATGACTCCTTATCCGAAGAAGTACGAAACAATGTGGAAGCTCAGAGATGGGCACACTGTGCTGCTTAGGCCGATCAAACCCGAAGACGAGCCCATGTGGCTGGAAATGTTCCAGAACTTCTCCGAAGAATCCATACGTTACAGGTTCTTCCAAATAATCAAGGACACGCCACACGAGACTAGAGTTCGATACTGCAACATCGATTATGACAGAGAAATCGCTATCGTGCCCGAACTAACTGAAAACGGACGTAGAAAAATACTGGGTGTGGTCAGAGTGGGCATGGAACCCGATGGTAGAGCAGGCGAAATTGCCTTCATCGTCGCAGACCCATGGCAGGGCTTGGGCCTAGGAACAAAACTAGTGGATTACGCGATTGAAATCTGCAAAGACATGAAGATCGAAACCCTCTACGCGATAATGTTGCCAGACAACTACAGAGCCATAAACCTTATGAAAAAGATGGGATTCACCATCACATACTTGGAAGACGGGACAGCGAAGGGAATCCTTGACCTAAGAGAAGAAGAGCGGTGCATTCAGCGCGAAGAACCAAAGAGCGTTGGGGAAACGCAAATTCAAGCTCAACTAACGAAAGGAGAGCAGAAAGAACCTAAAACAGAAGCGCTAGCTGAGTGATCAATCGAGGTTTCGCAGAGAAGCAAGCCTTAGCTTCTTATGGTAAACCATAAACAAGTTGGTCATCTCTTTCGCCTACGATTGATACTTTTCCGAACTGACCCATCGCAACAAGATGCCGAAACAGCTCAGCCTTCTCCATGCCCGTAGCCTTCGCCAGCTCATCTACTGTTGATGCCCCTCTATTCTTTATCTCTTGCATTATCAGAGTTCTCTCCTTGTTCCGCTCCTGTATTTCCCTTGCCTTTTCGGCTTCAACTTCTGACTTTTCCGCCAACCTTTCTCACCCATGGGAAGACTGGAACCAACTTGAAGATATATATAAGAATTCTTCAATCGCCTTCTCGAAGATGCATACGAATATATTCTTAGATGCAACTAGCTTGGATGGAGAGGTTCTTGAAGGATTTATTCGAAACTACATTTGAAGAGTTAGAAGATAAGGGCTTTGATTTGATCAGAGTGGTTGAAATGCTGTGCGAGGTTTGTGAAAAACCATTGAGCAAGAAAGAGAAATTTCTTAGAAGAATCCAAATCACGAGTAGAGAGAATTATCAGAACCTTTTAGATAGAGCAAGCGTTCACGACCGAGCCGAAGTTGACATTGACAAAAGCAAGATATACTTCTTCGATCACGATTTTCCAGGTGACGTTCACTCAGAGTGCATAGATAAGCTGTAGGCCTCAGCCATCCTAAGTGAGCTTGTATAGGTACTGCCTGTTCTTCTCTCCAGCCTCGCCTATGTCGCCATTTCTTCTTAGGGCCATTAAATGTCGCACTATTAAGTTTGGCTGAAGGTCAGTCAGCTGGGCAAGTTCCTCTACCGTCAGGGGCCCCTTTTCTCTCAGGGCTCCAGTTATCATGTGTCTCTCAATCTCGTCCTTCATTATTGAGTCCACGACTTTCTGGTATTTTTCTTCGTCAATCTCCATTTTTACCTTTGATCTTCCAGTCACCCACCTAAGCCTAAAAGACTTGAAGGCTTCCACCGACGCATCAGTTCTTCTCTTCAATTTCTCCTTCTCGTTCATTTTCTCACCTTATTTGGGCTCCTGAATGGGTTTGGTCCCAACTGTTTTATCTGTTCAGTAGTCTCTCGTATGAGAGCGGCAAACTTTCCTCCTTCGCTTGCTGAGATCCATTCAAGCTTGACGCGTTCAGGCTCAATCCCGATGGTCTCCACGGCCTTCTTTATGTGAGCGAATCTCTTCTCCATCATGAAGTTTCCTTTTTGGTAATGGCAATCACCAGGATGACATCCGGCGACGATTACGCCGTCAGCTCCATCTCTTAGAGCCTCCAGAACAAAAATCGGATCTATCCTCCCTGTACACATCACTCGAATTATTCGCACGTTGGTGGGATATTCAAATCGGCTAGTGCCAGCCAGGTCTGCGCCAGCGTAGCTGCACCAGTTGCAGCAGTAAGCCACGATTACTGGTTCGAACTTGTTCTCGAAGGCTTTCTCTTCTTCCAATGCATCTTTAACCATTTAGAACTTCAGCCTCCTTCATGCTTGCAGGTGTCAGAAGGGCTTTTAGCTGTGCCAGAACCTGATGATCCTTGTAGTGTCGCATGGTAATCGCTTGACTCGGGCATTCTGCACCACATGTACCGCAGCCTCTGCACAGTATTTCTCTGATCTTTGATTTTCCATTCTCGATTTTTGGCGCTCCGTATGGGCATATTTCTTCGCACAATCCGCATCCAACGCACAGGTCCTCGTTTACAACCGCTGTTATTGCGTCTGTTTTGACTTTACGATTGCCCATGAGGATCGACGCTCTTGCTGCTGCTGCCTCGCCTGATATTATGCTTTCAGAGACGTCTTTTGGTCCTGAAACTGTGCCTGCGATGAACACTCCGTCCACGTTGGTATCCACTGGTCTTAGCTTAAGATGGGCTTCCATCATGAATCCGTCAGTGCCTATAGGAATCTTCAGCATTCTTGCAAGCAGCACTTCGTCCTTGTTTGGAATTATTGGAGTGGAAAGGACGACCCAATCTGCCGGAAACTTGACTTCGAGCCCTGACAGAGAATCGTAAGCCATGACCTGAAGTTTGCCGTCTGATGTCTGGGTTATCTCTGGCGGGGCTTCTTCTATGTGTCTCACAAACCGCACTTCAAGATCTCTTGCCCTTTTGTAGAAGTCCTCGTATTCCTTGTAGACTCTTAGGTCTCCGAAAAGCACTACAACGTCAGTCTTTGGGGAACTTTCCTTCACTAGTATGGCGTTTTTTATGGCGTTCATGCAGCATATCCTTGAACAGTATGGCCATCCTTCTTCTTTGCGCGCTTTGAGAATCTTTCTCAGAAGCTCCGCAGTGTCTGACTTCGGAAATGCTTCAAGTTCGGAAGGTCGGATCTCACCTTTTCTTGCGCCCACGCATTGTATCATGACGATTCTTTCAGGTTCTCCGATCTTTCCTTTTTTCAGCATTTCATCCAATTCTCGTTGGGTAACGACGTGATCATATATGCCATACTGGTAGAGTCCTTTTGGTGGCGTGTAGTTTGATGCGCCAGAGGCCACGATTATTGTTCCCACGTTCACTTCTTTGTCTCCATCCGGGCCAGTCAAAGCAGCTTTGAAGTTTCCTATATATCCCGAAACGTCTTTCAAATCTGTTGAGGTCATTAGCTCGATATTACCGTGAGAACTCGCGGCTTCTATCAATGGATCTATAACTTCTGAGGAATCGGCTAATGTCGGATACAGCTTATAGAGTTTTGAGGTTAGTCCTCCAAGCTCTGTCTCCTTCTCAATCAAGTACACCTTGAAACCTTGGTTTGCCATGGAAAGTGCCGCAGTGATTCCAGCAATGCCTGCTCCGACAACAAGCGAGGCTTCTTTTACCTCCACTTCCGGCTCAGTTTGAGGCTCAAGCAAAGCGGCTCTTGCAACTGCCATTCTCACGAGGTCTTTAGCCTTTTTTGTGGCTTTTTCGGGCTCGTGCATGTGCACCCAGCTGCACTGGTCGCGGATGTTGGCCATCTCAAACAGATACGGGTTCAGCCCCGACTCTGTACACTTGGCTTTGAACAGCGGTTCATGCGTCCTCGGAGTGCATGAGGCAACAACCACACGGTTAAGATTGTGTTCCTTGATTGCCTTCTCTATTTCTACCAACCCTGCTTCTGAGCAGGTGTAGAGGTTGTGTTTGGCACAAACCACGTTTGGTAAGGTCTTGGCGTATTCAGTTAGCTCCGGAACGTTGATTATGCCGCTTATGTTTATTCCACAGTGGCAAATAAAAACTCCAATTCTGGGTTTTTCACTCATCTATGCCATCCCCTTACTTGCCAAAACCTCAGCCACACGCGCCGCCGTGGCACTGCCTTGGGTAATTGAGTCAGGAATATCTCCTGTCTTTGGACCTAAGCAATAGCCAGCAGCAAAAATTCCTGGAACTGTCGTGTCAAGAGGCTTCTTCACTGTGTCTACCAGCTTCAGGAACCCATAATTGTCCAGTGTAATGCCCAGTATTTTGGCCAGCTCTCTTATTCCTGCACTGGGGATTAGGGCGGGGCTTAGAATAACCAAGTCGAATGTGACATTCTGAACTGTTCTGGTCACTGGGTCTTCGAATGAAATCGTGAGGTTCTTTGTAGTCGGATCTTCCCTCAGTTCTCCAGGGCTGCTTCGGACAAACTCCACTCCAAACTCAGATTTCGCTCGGTTTACGAATTCTTGGAATCCTTTGCCGAATGCTCGCATGTCTATATAGAAAATTGTGACCAGAGATTTTGGCTCATGTTCTTTTATTAGGACAGCGTCCTTAACCGCGTATTTGCAGCAAATACTTGAACAGTAGGGATGGTCTATCCAGTCTCTTCTGTCACGAGAACCCACACATTGTATGAAAGCTATGCTTCTCGGTATTCTCCCGTCCGAAGGTCTTATCAAGTGGCCACCAGTTGGGCCAGAAGCGCATAGGAGCCGTTCTAGCTCCATCGCTGTGATGACATTCTTGAATTGTCCGTATCCATATTGTGGGATCATGGAGCAATCGAATATGTCAAACCCTGTGGCAACAACAATGGCGCCTACGTCTAGCTCAATCTCTTGGGGCTTTTGCTCTCTGTTGATGGCTTGGGATGGACATACTTTTTCGCAGATGCCACATTCCATGCAATCTTCCTTGTTTATGGTCATTATCCTTGGCACGGCCTGTGGAAAAGGCATGTAGATTGCTTTTCTTGCTCCCATATTTTCATCAAACTCGCTAGGTGCCTCTATTGGGCATTTTTCAGCACAGATTCCGCATCCTGTGCATTTTGCTTCGTCAACGTATCTGGGCTTTCTGGTGACTTTGACTTTGAAATTGCCAACGGAGCCATTTACTTCTTTCACCTCTGAAAACGTTAGCAGATGGACGTTTTGATGATGGGCCACCTCTATCATTTTTGGGGCTAGTATGCAAATGGAGCAGTCCATTGTTGGGAATGTCTTGTCTAACTGCGCCATTCTTCCGCCGATGCTTGGACTTTTTTCTACAAGATAAACTTGAAAGCCTCTGTTTGCTAGGTCCATAGATGCCTGTATGCCGGCTATTCCGCCGCCGATAACCATAACTCTTTTCTCCATTATCATTTGGTCTCCATCATGTTGAGAATTTTCGTTATTGGAACTTTATGGGTTTTCATTTCCCAATCTTCAAGCTTCATGCCCATTGCAATCCTGAGCAACTCGGCAAAGTGCAAGACCGGCAGACCATATTCTTCTTTCGAGTGTCTCTTAATCTCCAGTTGGCCCCTGTCCAATTCAAGAAAACAGAAAGGGCAAACAGTGATTATGCAGTCGACGCCCGCGGTTTTCATAGAATCCAGTTTCTGTTTGGCAACATCTGATGCAACAATGTCATTGATCCCGCGTAGCGGTCCGCCGCAACATGCATCTTTCGCACTGTAGGAGATGGATTTCGCACCTGTTGCTTCCACAAGATCGTCTAAGGCTGTAGCGGCCGTCCGTTCACCAAAATGTATCCTCTTAGGTTTTGTTAAGTGACACCCTGGCTGTACGGCGACCCGAAGTCCATTAAATGGGGCTTTAACAGCATTCTTAACCTTCTCCAACCCCACATCCTCATACAGTACATCGCTGAAGATCTTCACATCTGTTTTTCCTTTGAATTGCAAGCCAACATCCGCAAGGATCGCGTTCACTTTTTCTCTAGTTTCCTTGTCCTCTTTCAGAATCATATTCGTCATAAGAAGTGATTCGTAACAATCATTGCACAGGGTCATAATGTTGAGCCCCATTTTTTCAGCTATGCAGAGATTTCGAGCCGCTAATGAAAGCCAACTTATATAGTCCACAGATTGCACGCTGAAAGGTGCACAGCAGTTTGCTCCATCCATTTCCACAAGCTCCACTCCAAGCTCAGGAGCGATTTTTCGGACGGAGTTTTCATAGTTCGGTTCTCTTGCTGGTATCAAACAACCAAGAAAGAAAGCATATTTCATAAAACTCACCGGCCCCTCTGGATCAGCCTGTCAAAGCATGTTTTTCTCAGTATCTTCTGGACTGCTTCAACGTCAATCCTTGGTTCTCTGCCCAAACCATATTTCTCTCTCTGAACCAAAGCCATTCTGCTCGAAGTCACAACCCGACCCGCATCAAACAGACTCCGGGCTTGAGTAAGTACTCCGTCAGGGATATTTCCCTCCTTAACAGCCAAGTTCCTGATCGCGAACATGACTTCACCCACATCTCCCCCCTGCGGGCACCTGTCAAGACACGTAAAGCATGAGAGGCAATGCCATGGCACAGGTCCAAGCATGACGTCTGCGCGCAGTCCAAGTATGATCATTTCCATGAGTCTTCTTGGATTGTGCTCAACCATCACCCTTGCGACTGGACAGCTACTTGTACACCTTCCGCATTGTATGCAAGCAAGAACCCCACGTCCTCTTGGTGTGTTGGCAACTTCATGCATAAAATTGGCTTCTAGGGAACTCAAGTGAGACCTCCGTTCGCTAGTTTTTCTATCGTTCAGCAAATTAATAAGAGTATAGTATTTGAAGGGTCGTCACGGGATTTGGAGCAAACGAGTTCTAGGCCGGAAATTTTCGATGCGGAAACATTGCAGTAGTCATGGAATTTTTGTATGACTTTCCGCATCATCTTAATAAGTAAGTTTTCATACCGAAGGTTCTAAGCTCATGTACGGATGGCAGAAAAAATGGTTCAAAAAGTCGGGGCCGTCCTAGTACTCGGCGGAGGAATTGCCGGCATACAAGCATCCTTGGATCTTGCAGACTCTGGATTCAAGGTTTACCTTGTGGACGAATTAACAAGCATCGGCGGGACGATGGCGCAGTTAGACAAAACGTTTCCCACAAATGACTGTTCAATGTGCATATTGGCGCCTAAACTCGTTACGGCAGGCCGACATCCAAACATTCATTTGCTGACGAATTCTGAGTTGAAAGAAGTTAATGGTGAGGCAGGCAACTTCAGGGTGACAGTCCTGAAACGCCCACGTTTCATAAACATGGAAAAATGCACTGGTTGCGGAATCTGCGCACAAAGATGCCCAGTGGAAGTTCCAAACGAATTCGACATCAATCTGGGCGTCAGAAAGGCGATTTATGTTCCTTTTCCACAGGCTGTGCCGCTCAAATATGCCATCGACGACCAACATTGCATCAAATGTCGACTTTGCGAAAAAGTCTGCCCTGCCAAAGCAGTGGATTTTGATCAGAAACCTGAAACAGTTGACATTAACGTCGGCGCAATAATATTGACACCTGGGTTTGAAGAGTTTGACGCACGGTTGAAAAGTGAATATGGCTACAGGCGCTACCTAAACGTGGTTTCAAGCATCGAGTTCGAACGTATAATGAATGCGTCTGGTCCTTATGGAGGAAAGATTCTGCGCCCTTCTGATGGAAAGATACCGCGGAAAGTCGCCTTTGTTCAATGCGTCGGTTCTCGCGATGCCCAGTTGGGAAACAGATATTGTTCTGCAGCCTGTTGCATGTACAGCATAAAGGAATCTGTTATTGCCAAAGAACATAGCCCAGATTTGGCTTCCACGATTTTCTTTATGGATATGCGTGCTTATGGAAAGGAATTTGATGCCTATTACGCTCGAGCTGAAAAAGAATACGGTGTCAAGTTTGTTAGGTCGAGAGTTGCCAGTGTGACAGAAGATCCCCTAACAGGCAATCTTTCTGTGCAGTATGTGGAGAACGAAGATCCGAAAACTGAAGAATTTGACATGGTTGTCTTGGCTGTTGGAATGTGTCCCCCTGCGAAAGCTGCGAAGCTTGCTGAAATCTTAGGAATAGAGCTCAACAAGTACAATTTCTGTCAAACCGAAACGTGTTCCCCTCTTGAGACATCCAAGCCTGGCATATTTGTATGTGGAGCGTTTTCATCACCTAAGGATATTCCAGAAAGCGTTGCACAAGCAAGCGGCGCAGCTGCAAAAGCGATGGGCTTGATTGCATCTGAAAGGGGAAAGGAAGTCGTTGAAAAGCGGTATCCTCTTGAAAGAGACGTGAGTAAAGAAGAGCCGCGCATAGGCGTTTTCGTCTGCCACTGCGGAACCAACATCGGCGGAGTCGTTAAGGTTTCTGAGGTTGTCAAATACGCTAGGACATTGCCAAACGTGGTTTACGCCGAGGAAAATCTTTACACCTGTTCGCAAGACACGCAGGAGCTGATCAAGGAAAAAATAAAGGAACACAACCTCAACCGTGTTGTTGTGGCTTCATGTACCCCGCGTACTCATGAGCCGCTTTTCAAGGAAACAGTTCAGGAGGCACTGCTGAACCCCTATCTGTTTCATATGGCCAACATTCGGGATCAGTGCAGCTGGGTGCACATGCACGAACCCGAAAAAGCCACGGAGAAATCCAAGGATTTGGTAAGGGCTGCCGTTGCCAAGGCTCGGCTGATGAAACCATTGAAAAAGCCGATGTGCAATGTCATTCCAGTCGGACTAGTCATTGGTGGCGGCCTATCTGGGATGACCGCGGCGTTGGAATTGGCAAGACAGGGATTTGAGGTTCATCTGGTTGAGAAGGAAAAGAAACTTGGCGGGCACCTGCGAACCATCAACTACTTGTTGGAATCAACTGATCCCCAAGAACTGTTGAAATCCACTATAAAGAAAGTCGGCGAAAACGAGAAGATTCACATTCATGTCGATGCACAAATCAGCAACATTGAGGGATACGTCGGCAACTTCAAGACGACTATTTGTTCGAATGGAAAGGAAAAGCAAATTGAAAGTGGCATCATTATAGTAGCAACTGGGGCCTCAGAATATGAGCCAACAGAGTACCTTTACGGCGCCAGTCGCAGAGTAGTGACCCAGCATGAGCTAGAAGAGAAGATAGCTGGAGGGCAATTCAAGGCTAAGACTGTGGTTATGATTCAATGTGTTGGAGCAAGAAATGAAACCAGACCCAACTGCTCAAGGATATGCTGTTCTCAAGCGATCAAGAATGCCCTGAGGATCAAAGGGCTGTTTCCGAAAACTGAGGTTTACGTTTTGTATAAGGACATAAGAACCTATGGATTTAAGGAGGACTATTATCGCGAAGCTGCGGAGAAGGGAGTTTTATTCCTTCGCTATGATGATGAGCACGAGCCAAAAGTCGCTCGGGAAAAAGGAAGACTCGTAGTATCTGCTTGGGAACCTGTCTTGAAAACTTGGGTTACCCTAAAGCCAGAGTTACTAGTATTGAGTGTAGCCACAGTTCCGAACGGTGACAACGAACGTTTGGCAAAGCTTCTGAAGGTTCCCTTGGCAAAGGACGGTTTCTTTCTAGAAGCCCACGTAAAACTTCGTCCGCTGGACTTCGCGACAGATGGCATTTACCTATGTGGACTGGCACATTGGCCGAAGCTTATCGAAGAAAGCATAGCGCAAGCATGTGGAGCTGCGGCCAGAGCCTCCGTGGTGCTGTCTAGGAAGACGTTGGAAGTTGAGGGAACAGTAGCAAACGTGGATGAGAACTTGTGCGTCGGTTGTGGACTATGCCTAACACTTTGTCCATATGGCGCCATAGAGAAAGATGAAAAGGGAATTGCCAGAGTGAACGATGTTCTGTGCAAAGGATGTGGCCTATGCGCGGCAAGCTGCCCTGAAAAAGCCATAGACATGCGGCATTTCAGCGATGCCCAAGTGTTAGCCGAAGCGATCGCAGCTCTAGGAGGAAGCTAATATGGGCGACTTTGAACCCAAAATCATCGGTTTCCTCTGCAACTGGTGTAGCTACGCAGGCGCAGACTTGGCCGGCGTAAGCCGATTCCAATATCCTCCAAACCTCCGAGTTGTCAGAGTGATGTGCAGCGGCAGAATAGATCCAATAATTCCATTGGAAGTCTTCACAAAAGGAGCCGACGGAATCCTTGTCTTGGGCTGCCATCCTGCGGATTGCCATTATGTTGAAGGTAACTTGTACGAGGAAAGAAAAATCAAAATGTTGAAAAAGCTGTTGGCTCTAACGGGCCTAGAACCAGAACGCCTGAGACTTGATTGGGTTTCAGCGTCGGAAGGTCAAAGGTTCGCCCAAATAGTGACAGAATTTACCGAGAACATAAGGAAGCTTGGTCCTTCGCCCGTGTCAGGTAAAACGCCAAATCAGAAGATTCTTGAAAATCTTCAAGCAGCGAAGGATGCTGCTTCAGACTTCAGGCTGAGAGTTCTGGTTGGAAGGGAAAGGGAATTGACGGAAAAATGCAACGAGTACAAAGAGAAAATGCCGCAAGAGGAATTCGACTCCCTGCTCGGCGAAGTTGTTGGGGCCGAGTTCATTCGGCAGAAAATTCACCTCTTGACGCAAACCAATCCACTTTCCGTCAAGGCCTTAGCTGAGGCAACTGCGCTGAAGCCCGCGGAAGTCCTTAAACAAATCGTGGATATGCGAAGGAGAAACATGATCACCGTGGACCACGTCGAAGGAACAACTCCGCTTTACAGGGCTTTGGAGATGGGCTAAATGGCAAGCAACAAAGTTGGAGCAGTCATGGTAGTAGGCGGAGGAGTCGCAGGAATACAGGCATCTCTTGATCTGGCTGATTCTGGATTCAAGGTCTATTTGGTGGACCAAGGACCCTGCATAGGCGGCGTGATGGCACAGTTAGACAAGACCTTCCCAACAAATGACTGTTCAATGTGCATTCTCTCGCCGAAGCTTGTGGCGACTGGAAGGCATCCAAACATCACGATATTAACAAATGCTGAAATCACCGGTCTAAATGGTGAGGCTGGTAGCTTCGAAGTGAAACTTCGAAGGAAGGCCCGTTACATAAACGAAGAGAAATGCAACGGTTGTGGACTTTGCGCACAAAAGTGTCCAATCGAAGCAGTTGA
>CAYYXF010000010.1:0-16433 GCA_964475545.1 uncultured Candidatus Bathyarchaeia archaeon
AAAACACGAACACCCATACCAGCGCGCGCCAGATGTTTCGAACTAGCAATCAATAAATACATCACGAGCTATTCTAGTTTCGTTATCAAGGATGTGTACTACTGTGCCCCAGCGTGTTGTCTGTCAGGGTTGTGGTCATGTTTTGTATGAGGGTGCTGACATTAAGCCTCCGGACGAGATTATACATGAACATGAGGGCAAATGTCCGAAGTGCAGCAAGAAACTCTCGCTGATACCTGAAGATGTAGACGTTAAACCCGTAAGATAAGCCATCGTTAGAAGGAAGAAGTTTTGACCGAGAAAACCCGCAAGACCCAGCTACATCAGCTACACAGACAAACAGCCAAGCTAACGGAATTCGCAGGTTTTGAAATGCCCCTCTACTTCAAGGGAATAATCCCTGAACACCTAGCAGTCCGAAACACTGTCGGCATCTTTGACATTTCACACATGGGACGCGTAATCGTAACCGGCACAGATTCGGAGCACTTTCTGAACCACGTCATAACAAATGACGCGTCAAAACTGACGTCAAACAACGCACAATATACAGTCATGTGCAACGAAAACGGCGGAATAATAGACGACTTCGTCTTCTACCGCCTCGAGACCGAGAAATTCCTCGTAGTCCCAAACGCCAGCAACCGCGAAAAAGACTACAACTGGCTGATCCAAAACAGCAAAAGCTTCAACGTGAAAATCGAAGACATCTCGAACAGCGTAGCCATGCTTGCTATTCAAGGTCCAAACGCTTCGAAGACGTTGCAGAAAATCTCCAACTCAGATCTGACACAGATTGAACGCTTCAAATGCGCCAATGCGCACCTAGCCGGCGTGAACGTTTTCCTTTCACGAACAGGATACACCGGTGAAGATGGATTCGAAGTCTTCATATGGGAAGCATCACTGGCAAAGCCTGGCAATGCCACAAAACTATGGAATAGCATCCTCGAAGCAGGCAAGACCTACGGGATAGAACCCTGCGGACTCGGAGCAAGAGACACGCTAAGGCTTGAAGCCGGACTGTGCCTTTACAGCAACGATATAGACGAAAGCACAACGCCCCTTGAAGCCGGACTGGGCTTTGTCGTGAAACTGCAAAAAGACGATTTCATAGGAAAAACTGCACTGCAACAGCAAAAAGACCACGGAATAGCCCGCAAACGCGTAGGAATAATCATGACGGAACAGGGCATACCAAGACCCGGCTTCGAACTCTTCAATGACAAGAACCAACGAATAGGCCATTTGACCAGTGGAACGTTTTCGCCTCTGCTCAAACGCGGCGTAGGAATGGGATATGTAGAAATGTCTCAGGCCCAAGAGGGAAACGCCGTAAGCGTAGAAATACGTGAAAAGCACATAAAGGCAAGGATAACCTCATTTCCCTTATATGACACTGAGAAATATGGCCACAAGAGGAAGACCATAGCATAAGAACTGACCATTCATGGCGACGAGTTCTCTTTTTGGGAGATATGCGTTAATAGCACAGATTATGCAAGTTGTTAGCTAATGTCAGTTTACCGCAAGGGAAATAAAACACCTCAATGAATTGTGTAAGAGAGATGAAATTGGCATGAAGCTCAGCCACGCCCTATCGAAGGAACACATCATCAGCGGACTGAAGAACATAGGAAGGCTGCGGGTCAAAACAAGCCACAGCTCAATATTGACCTTCTCGATCGTTCTGCTCATACTCTTTGTCGCCTTCACCATACGAGTGTTACCAATACGCTGGGAAATAGATACAGGCAGATTGCACCTGTCGGAATTTGATCCCTACTATCAATATAGCATCACAAACTACATGGTGACAAACGGCCTGTTTTCACCCTACTGGCCGACACAGTGGGTTGACACCCAACGGTGGTATCCAGACGGGATAAACATGGGTCAGTCTCTATCATCGCTACCTATGACTACAGCTCTGCTCTATAACGTAGTTTCGGCTTTAGGCATAAACATCGATCTGATGAGTTTTTGTTCTCTAATGCCAGCCATCTATGGTATCGCGACAGTCCTAATCCTCTACTTCGTAGGAAAAGACGTTGGTGGCAAAGCTGTTGGAATGCTTGCAGCACTCTTCTTGGCCTTAGATGCGTCCTACATTCAGAGAAGCGCCTTGGGGTTTTTCGACACCGAGACAGTGGGAGTCTTCTCTCTTGTATTGTTCAGTTTGCTCTTCCTTAGGGCCATCGAAGAAGAAAGGCCGATAAGTTCAACAGTGAAGTACTCGATAGGTTCAGCGGCGGCCTTAGCCTACTTCGTAATGGGCTGGGGCGGGGCGCACTATCTAATAGGCTTAACTGTGCTTTTCGTGTTCGTTCTGCTTCTACTGAAACGATATACGCGACGTCTTCTTCTGACCTACAGCATAACATTCGGCCTGGGACTATTGATAGCCATAAACAATCCTGACATCACGACGGCATACTTGACAGCAGTGGACATAATAACTGTCGCGGGCATGTTTGTCTTACTCTGCTTAAGTGAGATCGTTCGCAACCTAACCTCGGCGAGAGGAAAACTTCTGTTCGTCATTGCCCTCTTGTCTGCATTGGTTGGCGGTTTTGCTCTGCTTTGGACACGGGGCTATTTGCATGACATAGCTGGAAAGTTCATCTCGGTCTTATACCCATTCATAAGGGGGGCTAACCCCCTTGTGGAATCTGTTGCTGAACACAGAATATCCGCTTGGGGCTCAATCTACTATGCCACTGGCATAGTGATACTCTTCTTCATAGTTGGAATGTTCTTCGTTGCAAGAAATCCTAACAACAGAAACCTGTTCTTCCTGCTCTTCGGGATCACGACTCTTTATTTCGCTTCCTCAATGGTGCGGCTGCTTGCTCTAATGGCTCCAGCCTTCGCTGTGCTGGCAGCTGTGGGAATAATGGGGCTCCTGCGGCCTTTTGTCACACTGTTAAGGGAACCTCCAAAGATAGTTACCAAGAGAAAGTTCGGTCTGGAGCACGTGGGAAAGGAGTTTAGCGGGGCGGCTGTTTTCCTGATATTTCTAATTCTGATGACAAACCTTGCCTTTTCGCCTCAGACTAGCGGCGTGCCAAAAGTGATCAGGCAAGCCTACACGCCGGTGACGGTTACTGCAGGCAGTCTTCCAATCACTCCAGCTGAACCAGTGAGAGAGTGGTTTGACGCGTTGCAGTATTTGAGCAACCTTCCAAGCTCATCGACCACTGTGGTGTGCAGCTGGTGGGACTATGGATATTGGTTGACGATGCTTGGCAACGTTACTTCGCTTGCGGATAACGCGACGATAAATGGGACGCAAATAGAAAACGTTGGCTTCATATTCATGGCTAACGAGACGCAGTCACTGGCTATGCTAGAGACATACAACGCAAAATACCTCCTCGTCTTCGAAACAGTGGGTGTAAGGCAAGACAGTTCCGGATATGCCTATGGAACCTCAGTCGGCTATGGAGATGAAGGGAAATGGATGTGGATGGCCCGAATCTCCGGACAAGCGCAACAGCGTTTCATAGATGATGGCTGGTTGCCTGATGAGCAATCATCTTGGACTAATGAGTCGAAGTTTGGCAGTTTTGTAAACAGCACGTGGGTTTGGAACGATTTCGGAAAGAACTCCACAATATATGAAACGCTGAGCTGGGCCAAACAGCGATGGTGCGATGTGAACGGCTTGACCCCTGATGAATCTGGCGTGCAGCCAAAATACCTTAAGGAGGCGTACTTCGCTGGAGTGAACCTGAGCCCCAATGACGCGAGCAAATATGGCTACATTGTACCCCTAATATGCATCTATGAGATTGACTGGGCAACGTATCACCACGATGTAGGTCATTAGGGGAGAGCCTACTTGTTTCCGAAGGTTCCCGATCAACATAAACCAAACAAGCCTCTGATTCCAAACGGCTTCGGAGTCTTCTACGTGCTGATCAGCGCAACATATCTTTTCCTAGCATACTATCTGGACATCATCAAAACAACAAATGGTGTTTCTGCTCCCCTGACCCTAGCTGTCTGTATCCTTTTCGGCGGCTTTATGGGTCTACTCGATGACTGGATTGATCTTAAATGGCGATACAAAGCGTTCCTCCCGCTCGTCGCCGCCATACCGCTTCTTTCCTTGGCGTCCAGGCTTGGCCTGCGGACGTCTATATCAATTCCCATGCTTGGAACGATTGACTTCGGAATCTACTATTACTTCTTGATCATCCCCTTGTTTGTAACCATATTTACTAATACTGTAAATCAGCTGGGCGGGTTTAACGGTCTAGAAACAGTTTGCCCTGCAATAGTAATGATCGGATTGATCGCCGTGTCTGGTTCAAACGCGATCATGTTGTATGGACCGTTGGCTGTGTGGCTTGTGCTTGCATTTTTCAACTTCAAGGGAAGGATCTTCGTAGGCAATACGGGGTCCTTTTCGATTGGAATGACGTTAGCTGCATTTGCAACTATCTCAGACTTGAAGTTAGATTTAGCGATTTCACTTCTGCCATACATTCTCAATTCGGCATTGATCCTTCTCACTTTCTTCTTCTTCAGAACCAAAGCGAATGTTACTTTTGACGGTAAGAAACTCTCTTCAGATCACAGGAGAAGTCTGGTTACGCTTATTACTTATCGCCGCCCATTGAGTGAACGCCAAGTAGTCTTGGCAATCTCTCTGTTGGCTGCCGTCTCAACCCTTGTAGCGTTGCTAATCCAGATTGGGGGGCTATCCCCCTGAGCGCTTTAGAATATCTGTATGTGCATAACGATGCATCGTAATCAGATATCCTACACGTTTTGAATTAGTCAATTGGCAAATCTTCAACAATGCTTAATAACCTGATCCCCTGCTTTGGACTTGTTGGCGGGTGAGTGGACCTCCACCCGTTCCGCCATAACAAAAATCCCGGAGTAGGAGGAGTAAGAGTGAAGTTGGACGCTAGAGACTTGGCCTTAACGGCCACATCCGCAAGCCTGTACGCAGTTATCAATATTATTCAAACGTCAATGGGTGGATCAATCACATTTGGACCTATTCAACTGCGGCTGGCCGACTGCCTAATTCCCCTTTCAGCATTGTTTGGATGGCCGTTCGTCATCGGTGTTTCGATTGGCTGTTTCAGCAATGCATACTATTGGCTTGATCCAGCAGACATTGTTATCGGCCCTATTGTAAATCTTGCAGCTGCTCTTCTCGTGTTCTATCTGAGGAAGCGTCGCCTTGTTGCATGCGTTTCTGGAGGTTTAACGGTGGGCGTTTCCATAGGATTATACCTATACTACCTGTATGTGCAGGGTAACGCGATTATCCAACAGCAGGTGCCGAATTTTCCCGGGTTACCAGTGCCGATATGGAGTGCTTTCGTCCTGAGCCTTTCCGTTAGCAGTTTGATCACTGTTGGATGGATAGGATATGTCCTGCTTGTTGCTTTGGAACGAACACGAATTATCGGGCCCTTGAAGTCACGTGGGCTGAAAGTTCCGGCGAACGAGAGATGATGCTTACAAGAAACGTTCCAGCTTGGTTAGCCCTATTATTTCCTCAAAATCCAAGCCTAACGCGTCTAGAACCTGGTCGAAGGTAGAATGGAGGTAGGCTATGTACTTGTCTGTGTCTATCTCGTTCTTGGTTGCCAGCTCAACGGGCTTCACATGCGGCTCTCTTATGACCTTGACAAAGCTTATGAGGTCGCCTGCTTTCAGTTCGGCACCTTGGTCTTCCAACATTTTCGCTGCTCTCACGTGTTGCGGTGTTGTTTTTGTGTAGTTTCTGAGCTCTTCGCCGAGAGTTACATTAAAAGCCAACTCATGCATGCTTTCCCATTCGCGCCTTTTCAGTCGCATGTAACAGTCGCGAACGATTCCGCAGATGTCCTTCTTGGCATTTTCAAAATCCGGAGGGTTCTTCACATTTGCTAAACGCTGTTTCATTCTGTTGAAGGCGTTTTTGATGAAAATTGGAATGTGCCTTTTCTTGCCTGTCAGCCCTTTAACATCAACCGTTCCGTCTTCCAAGACTCCGAGGTAGTTCTTTTTCCGTGAGCTGAAGACAGCGTACCTGTACGTCTTGTCCACGTCCAAACCCATTTTCAGTTCATGCTCCGTCCAATGAGCTAACTCCTCAGTTTGCTGTTTTGAAGGATTCTTGAGGAAGAGGCTGTCAGTGTCACCATACAATACTTGAATGTTGAGTTCCTCTGCCTTATTGAGTATTCGGGTTATGGAGTGTCTTCCAATGGCTGCTGTTGCCTCTGCCACTGGCGGACAGTAGAGGTCAAAGCTGTCGGCCCCGAAAACTCCGTAGCTTGCATTCAAGATGACTTTAAGCGCTCCTTGAGTGACGTTGTACCAACTTCTTAGATCGGCAGGCAATGTTTTGTCTTTCGATTTGGGTTTGTACCATTGCACGCGCAGATCTCTAAGCGCACCGATTAGAAGACTTTCTAGTGCTCGTTTTTTGGTGCAGACCCAATGCGGCGTGTCGGGGATCAGATTGCTTCGGCACTCAGGATGAGAGCAGAGGATGGATTGGTAGCCCAAGTTCCAGACTTTTATTATAGATGGATATAGGCTTGGGAAATCCATGACTGCGACGTTGAAATGGACTCCGGGAGTCGGGTCGACAACTATGGCGCCTTTGTATTTTTTGCCTTTTATGATGGCCTTAGTTGCCGTCTTACCTTTCTTGGCGATTATGTCTTCAGCGTTTGGGATTAGCAGGTTTTTTCTGCGATGTTCGCGGTGCATGAAGTTTCTTATCCAACGTGAAACGCCTTGGCGGCTCACGTCTTCCATCGGCATGCTGCTTATCCGAGCCAACACTAGTATGAGCTTCATTGTCAATTCGTCTTCGAAGTTTGTGAGCTTGAATGTGATCTCCGCATCTCTGAAGCAGTATCTGGCAAGCTCCGTGTAGGTCAGTTCGCCTAGGCCCTTGTCGAACCGCACTTTTTCCAGTCCAATTAAGCCTTTGCCCACATCGTCGAGTGTTACGTCTCTGTAGCGGTTGTTGAAGGCGTAAATCTGGATTGAACGGTTGAAGAAGAACTTGTACAGGTCAATGTGCACGCCGTACCTTAGCAAGCATACGCGTCTGCCAAGTTCTATTGGAACCTCACTTCTTCTTAGCCCAAGGTTTTGTGCCCTGTGGAACAGATATGGCAAGTCGAAATCGTCACCATTAAAAGTGAGGACAAATGCGTACTGGTCCAAACAATCGAAAACGGCTCTTATAAGCTTGTTCTCTGAATCAAACTCTTCGACAGTTATCTCAGCAGCAAGATGCTCAGGGCCTTCTCTAACTCCCTCTCGTTTCAGGAGCAGAACTTTGTGCAGTCCGTCGGAGCTGTAGAGTGAAACGCACACGACTGGATAAGCCGCTTCTTCAGGATTAGGCACTCTTGTGGGCGTTGGCGCAAGAACCTCTATGTCCATGGCCACGCGGCGGAACTTCGGAGCCGGGTAGTCCAGTAACCTAGCCCATTCTTCAATGTATTCCTGTTCTTCGGCTGTTGCGTCTTTGAATGTGCCGCGTATTTCTGCCACTATTTTTTCAGCTGCATCTATTTTCTTTTGGACGAGATGGCCATTCTTAATTTCATAGATCATTCCAGGTAGAAGACTTCTATCGTAGATGTAGGATTGATAGTATTTTATTTTTGATTCCCAGACTTTAATGTCCTCTTGAACGATGGGGGTTTCAGCGACTTTCGGATAGTCTTCAGGGATGATGTCTCTAATGCATCCTGTGGCGCGGCCTCCGATCGCTAAAGGATCGTTTGTGACGATTTTTGTTACTTTCACATTCCTATTTGACAACGGGTCGAATTTTTCTACTATTTCGAAATGGTCAAGGCCAGGGTGCTCCATCAGCCTGGTAATTTTTTCAAGTTCATACTGCGAGAGATTCGTGAGACAATAGGGCTTATGTCCAGTGTCATCAAGCCAAAAGTAGATTTGACCAGAAATCGGTTCGTAAAGTTTAATCAGAGCTTTCCTAGCTTGCCCATCATAGGTAGCAGACACGAAATATGATAGGGGCAGATTTTCAGGCGTTGTCGGCCGAAAAATGTGCTTCTGCCTGTCTTCGTGTGATGATTCCATGATGGGAGTAGCTTCCTTCTCCCTGCTTTGCGAGGTGGGAGTCTCCTTTTTCGAGAACAGTTGGTCCAAGCGTTGCTGCGCCATTTAGCCCCTAACCTAACTAGCCTTATGAACAGCTAAGCCTAAAATCTCTTACTAATAACCGAATCTGTGCTTGCTGGAATTTCCCTTAATCTTATCTATATCCATGCAGCTGTTTATTTGCGTGTGAAAGCTTTGTTTAGGGATGCTTGGGCTCTTGCTATCGAAACCCTGAGCTGGATGCAAATGCAGAAGCTAAGCGAGCGTCTAGCCCTGACTAGGACGGTTAGACAACTGGGAATACAGGATCTTGGTGCTGTGCGGCTTGCGCATTCGCTGGTATTTGAGACCGTTAGAAGACAAAACCTTTTAGACAAATTTATCAACAGCGTTTTGAAGCCTGAGACAATAGGCGAATACGAACTTGGCGTGCAAGCTTTCCTGCGCCTCTACGTTTACCAGACTCGAATTGCGCGGAATTGGTCTGAGGCTGACGTCAGTGAGGCTGAAAAAATAGTAAAATTGGCCCGTTCTATTCTAGGCTGGGAAGCTCTTCAGGGAGTTGAGCGTTTGTTGGGCATGTTGTTAACACGGAAACCGACGATAGTTTTTGAGAATACAAGTGATGAGGAGCGAATAGGGCTTCGCACTTTTCATCCGACATGGTTTGTGAAATACTGTTTCAGGCTGTTCGGTAGAACCGTAACTGTCGCCATGCTTGAAGCAGATCTGCAGAAGCCGCGAAAATACGTCAGGTTGAACACGTTGAAGTCTAGCGAAGACAAGATTCTAGAAAGACTTTCCGAAGAAGGTGTCAGACTCGAGAAAGACGAACAGCTGAAGCATGTCTATCAAGTTGCAAGCCTGAAGTCCCCTCTCAGCAAAACGGCAAGTTACAAGGAAGGCTTATTTTACGCCCAAGACAAGGCAAGCTGCTTTGCGGCAGAAGCAGCAAACCCGCAGCCAGGAATGGCGTTGCTGGACGTGTGTGCAGCCCCAGGAGCCAAGACTACATATTTAGCACAGCTTATGCATAACTCTGGCTCAATATACTCAGTGGACTATTCTAAACGAAGGATGAACTCGTGGAGAAGCGAAGTGACACGCATGGGCGTCAATATTGCCGAGCCCATCATTGCTGACGCGTGTCACACATTTCCCTTCTCGTTGGAAGCCAACATAGTGATTCTGGATCCACCCTGCACGGGCACTGGCACCTTCAGGAAGGTGCCCTCGGCCAAGTGGAGGCTGACCCCGCGTTCTATCGACAGAATGGCCGAAATTCAATGGCAAATGCTCGACAACTGCGCGAAAAACGTGAAGGACGGAGGAGTCCTAGTCTATTCTACTTGCAGCATCACGGTTGAGGAAAATGAAATGCAGATTGAAAGGTTCCTCAAACGAAACCCAGAGTTTTCGTTGATTGAGATAAGGCCAAGAATCGGTATGCCTGGTTTGAGAACTCTTGACAAATGTCAAAGACTCTACCCTAATATTCATGAATGCAATGGGTTTTTCATTGGGAAGCTGCTAAGAACTGGAGCCCCATAGCACGAGGTAGCTCACCCACCTTTCAAAATCAGGGTTTGCGGGCAATTGCTTGCAGATGCCCTGCCAGAGCTAAAGCATCTTGTTCTTCACACACAGCCAGCTCAAACTCGAGTATTCTCTGGAATAAATCCTCAGAATAATCTTTCTTCATGAACACATCCTTGGGTATTCGCAGAGGTATTGTTGTGCCCTTGCCAATAATCTTCTCTATCTGAAATCCATTTCTTTCCAGAATTCCTCGAAATTCATCTGGGGTCCAAGTGTAGATTTTGATTCTGCCGTCCTTTGTCATAGTGCTGTATTCTTTGCGCAAGAGCAGTTTCGATATTCTATCGACATCATGCGCTGCCGGGTTTTCTGAGAGTGACGCTAGGCATTGCGCGTACCGGTTTTGAGCTGAGACTATCAATCGTCCCCCGTCTTTTAGAACGCGTTTCATTTCTTTCATCAAAACGTCTGGTTGTCTGAAAAGAAAAAGGGTTTGCTCGCAGAATATCATGTCAAAGCTTTTGTCAATGTGGCCTGTTCTTGTTATGTCGCCTTTTTCGATTGTGATCTTTTGTTGAAGATTCTCTCTTCTTATTTTCTCAGCTGCAACTTTCAGCATCTCTTCTGACGCGTCTATCAATACGACATGGCAACCTTTTTTTGCCAATAGGGTTGCCCAGCGGCCCGTTCCTCCTCCTGCATCAAGAACGAAAGTGTCGGGGCTTGTTGGAACGTATGGTTTTAGATGCTTCCAAGTAATGGTATCAAGCAGTCTGAAACCCAGGCTGTCAAATGAAGCGTCGTAGTTTCTTGCTTTTTCATTGTAGTATGCTTGCACTTCTTCCATCGGAGTTACACTTTTCGTGATCTTTCCAAACAGCACAACATTTCGAACATCACTTTTGCAGCTTGGATAGCTGAAACCCCTTGGTCATAGCTCGGAGCAATCTCCAAGACATCAAACCCTATTGTTCGGCTGTCACATATCCTGCATACAATGTCGAGTAATGTGCTTGTGGCAATCCCATCTGGCTCCGGATTTTGAACTGCAGGCGCGTAAGCTGGGTCAAGCACATCCATGTCCACTGACACATAAAGGCTCTTGCATTTCGCGAGTTTTTCTTCCAGCTGCTTGGCGATCTTTTCGCTTCCCTCTTTTCTTATTTGCTGCGTCGTGAAGAATTCTATTTTGGCCTTTTTTGCGTAGGCTAGCTCTTCTTTGCACACTGCTCTTGTGCCAACCTCGATGATTTTCGCTGGCTTAGCCTCTTCGCATATTCTGCGCATGAAAGTTGTGTGTGAAAGCTTAAGTCCTAAGAACTCGTTTCGAAGGTCAAGATGCGCATCAAAACTGACTACGGCCGTTTCTGAGGCTCTTCCCCCTAGACCTTTCATGATGCCCAAGGTGATTGTGTGTTCCCCGCCGATTGTCACTGGAGTTTTGTGAACCTTGAGAATATCCTTGATCACGGATCGAAGCATTTCCAAGGTTTTCTTTGTGTCAGTGGAGATGTGCAAATCGCCTAAATCATGCAGCCTTAAATTTTCAACATCTAATCCTGAGCGGAAACTGTACGTTTCAATGTTGAGTGACGCCTGGCGAATCGCAGCTGGTCCGAACCGTGCTCCGGTACGGTACGTGCTGGTTACGTCGAAGGGGACCCCCAAGATCACGTAGTCTGCCTCTTCAAATGGTTTCTGAAGGCCGCTGAAAACGTTCTGCTGTGAAACAAAAAGCTCGTGATAACCCATTTTGCTTCATGCTTCCCTTTACTCTAAGTCTGTTTTGGTTAGTTCTAAATCGTTATTGCCTGCTTTTATATTTCATGTCTGATAATTCATCGTTACGCAAACTTACTAGCAGGGACTTCGAGCTCCGTGAATATCGGCAAGGTCTAAGGGTGTGGGATGATAGAAACTTTTAAACATTAGATTTATTAACGATGTTGTCAATGCATCTACGTTTAAGGCGAAAGCGAAATGTCACTCAGATCGAAACTGAACATCGAAAGCAGGGGAATGATGGCGACTCTTGTCTTTTACGCGGTTGTCGGAGTAATATTTCTCGCCTTATTGCCGCTGACCAGTTTTGCGCCTCATCTAGGAATTATCGGCATTTTCAGTTTAATAGCCGCCTATGGAGTGTTTGCAAAGAGGAATTGGACGATTTGGTTTATCGTTGTACTGTTTTTTGTTGCCACGACATTCTCAGCCTACATGCTCTACTACTACCTGCAAAATGACTATGTTCTAAGCATAGCTATGATAGCCTATCTCGTCCTAACTTGGATTGCAACCGCCTACGTTGCGTCGAAACGAGGATCCTTAGAAAGCTAGACTACTATCGTGCTGCTGAACATGAGCTGTGGTCTTTTTTCGCCGTTCAGTATGAGGCAAAATATGCACCATGTCTACGATGCGCGACTCTTGAGAAGCCTAACCGTGACTTCCTCTCCTTCATCGAGAAACTGTTGATTCTCAGCTATCTCAACAAATCCATCGGCTCTCGCAAGGGTTGTTATGGCCCCTGAAAGTCCAGTAGGTACAGGTTCTGCCAACAGTCTCTTCAGCTTATCCTGCCTTAGTCTAACCATTATGAATGTTCGTCTTCCCTTTGCAGGAAACATCCTCGCAGCCGCAAAGGCCTTGACCTTCAAGGGCGCGCCTAGTTTTCTTCCAGCCATCTTTTGAATCACAGGATGAACGAGCAGATGGAAAACCAACAGCGCGGAAGTAGGGTGGCCCGGAAGCGAAAAGACCATTTTTTCGCCGATTAAAGCCATTGTTGCAGGTTTTCCGGGCTTGATTGCTATTCCACACAAAACAACACCAGGTTTCCCAAGCGAATCCAAAACTTCAGGCAAAAGATCCTTCGGGCCCACGGACACACCGCCTGAAGTTATGACGAGATCTGCAGATGCCAATGCTCTTCTTAGAGCTTTCTGGATTTCAGATGCTCTATCTGGGAAGACACCCAAGTAGATTGGCTCCCCGCCACTTTCTACAACTGCTGCGCTTAAACTGTAGGCGTTTGTGTCGTAGACCTTTCCCGGCCGAAGTTTTCCCCCGGGTTTGGCTACCTCTGCACCTGTTGAAAGAACAGCTACACGTGGAATGGCGTGGACTTTGACTTTGCTCAAGCCAATGGCAGCTAGAACTCCGATCTCTCCTGAGCCTAGCACTGTCCCCTTTTTGAGAACGGTTTCGCCTTTTCTGATGTCTGAGCCAGCTTTCATGATGTTTGTGCCTTCGACTAGCGAATCATAGATGTGGAGCTCGTCACCCTTCAGCTCCGTGTCTTCAAGCATTACAACGGCGTCTGCCCCATCAGGTGTTGGCGCCCCAGTAACTATCCTCACCACAGTGCCAGACCCAACCACGGTCTTGGGCAATTCACCTGCATCCGCCGTGCCGCAAACTCTCAATTTTACCGGTTTGCTTTCCTCTGCTCCAAAAGTATCTTCAGCCTTTACTGCATATCCATCAACAGTTGAGCGGTCAAAAGGCGGAATATTCATCGCGGCAACTATGTCTTCTGCGAGAACGCGGTTAGGGGCCTTTAGAAGCTTAGTCTCTTCAGTTCCCAAAGGCTTGCAAGGAAGGTGTTGGCTGATGATCTCTTGCGCCTCATCAAGTGTTGCGAGTTTTCTAAACATTCCTGCACACTTCTATGGTGTCAAACAGATGGACTGTAACGATCTCGCCTTCTTCCAGTCCTTCTCGATTCTCTGGAGCAATCGTGTAGCCGTTCGATTTCGTCATCGTGGAAATCAGGCTTGAACCCTTCGCACTCATGGGCTCCGCGAGAAGCTCTCCTTTTTCTTGGAGAACGTGGACGCGAACGAAGGTTCTTCTTCCTAGAGCTGTGGTAATTCTCCTAGTCATCCTTGCCTTTAATGTGGGCCTAGGTTCTTCCCTATTTAGCCCAAGCATTCTGCATATTACCGGTCTGGCAAAAACTTCGAAGGCGATCATTGCTGCGACTGGGTTGCCCGAAAATATCATGATAGGCTTGCCATTGACGATGGCCAGCGCAGTTGGCATGGCAGGACGCATTGCAATGCCGTGAACGATGACGCCGGGTTTGCCGACTTGGTTTATTGCTTCAGGCATCAGGTCTGGGCCCCCGACGCTTGTTCCCCCGGTGCTTATTATGGCGTCTGCTTCGAGCCCCCTTCTTAGCTTCTCAATGATATCTCTAAAATCGTCTTTTGCAATTCCCAGATCTACTGGTCTGGCGCCCAGTTCTCGACACAAAGCTGAAATAGTGTGCTTATTGGCGTCAAAAATCTGGCTTTCTTGCTTTTCGCTGCCGATTTCCATGATTTCATTTCCTGTCGACAAGATGGCAATCTTTGGTTCTTCAAAAACTTGGACTTCGTTCCTTCCTAAGGCAGCAATCAATCCCAACTGGTGAGGCCTTAGGCGGATCCCGGCTTCGGCGGCGACGTCCCCTTCTCTTATGTCTTCACCCTTCTTTGAAACGTTCTCGCTTGGCGTTAGCGGCGTCCACACCTCGATTTTGCCTTCGATATGCTTAGTGTTTTCGAGCATCACCACAGCGTTTGCACCTTCAGGAAGCGGATTTCCGGTCCATAACTGCTTTGCGAGTTTAGCTTTTATTGTGGGATGCTCGGTTAATGTCAAGATTTTGGGCTTGAACTGCGAAGCGCCGAATGTGTCTTCGGCTCTGACTGCATATCCATCTACAGCGGATCTGTCGACTCTGGGCAGATCATCGCTTGCTGTGATTGTTTCGGCTAAGATGCGGTTCAGACCTCTGTCCAAGGGCAAGGGGACAGTTTTTGGTTTCTTGATTTCTACTGAGTTTAGGAACTTGTGCAAAGCTTCGTCAACTGATGTGAGTTTTTGGAATCCTTTCAGTCTTGCCAAAACATGTACCTATTAGACAGCACTATGAGACAGAATAAAAAATGTATCGCATTAAAGCAGGCTGTGGAGGATGTCCCGCATTTTTATCGCGTCAAGGTCCAGTAGTGGGCTTTCGCTAATTATGACGGGCCTCAGCTTGAACTCTGCAATGATCTTTGCGAGCATGGCAAAGTCTGGCCCATACCTTTCCTCCTCAAGTGTGTGGTGGCGTCTTTCGCCTTTGTCTGTGAATTCGATTTTGGTGAAGTGGCAATGCATGTTTCTAGCAGCTTCTATGCCGAGCCTGTTCTCAATTGCCTCCACAACTTTACGGAAGTCTTCGACCGTTCTAAATCGTCCCATGTCCCTTGCGTGAAGGTGCGACCAATCAATCACAAGCTGTGTTTGCTCAACTTCCTCACGTATGTGCAGCGCTTCATCCAGGCTTCCCAGCTGAGAGGGTTTGCCCATCGTCTCAGCCCCGATCTTGACGTTTCTGATGCCTAGTTCCTTCATGGATTTGGTCACGTCTTTCATGGCTTCTAAACACTTTTCGAAAACCAGTTCCCGCGGTCTCTTCCCGTAGAATCCTGGATGAAAAACGACAACATGCGCGCCCATCCATTCTGCGGCAGTAGCGCATGCGATCAGACGTCTCTTGCTTGCTTCAACAGTTTTCTTTTCTCCGCAGAGATTTATGAAGTAAGAGCCATGGAGGCTTAGCCAAACATCGTTTTCCTTGGCTTTTGCTCCAAGTTTCTGAGCGTCTTCTTTCTTTATCTGCGGTTTTGCTCCCCAATAGATCGCTTCGTATTCGAGGGCATCGAGGCCTTCTTGGCGCAGAAGCAGCGGGACATCTTCCATAGTTGCCTTCGCAAGCTTAAATGTGAAGGGCATCCCAGCTGGACCGAATCTGGGGCGGTCAGCCATCTAGAAGTCTCTCCGGCGCTCTACTTTCTTGTCCGCCGGAAACCCTTTAGTCCATATTTTCCATAGTATAAGATTATGAGTGCTGAAATCCAAGCAGCAGCATTTTGGACTACCAAATATCTTCCAAGATTGTCCAGGCTGGTCAAGGGATTGGTCAGAGCCCCGACGCCGAGTACCAAGCCTCTGAATCCAGGTGCCGCTGCCATAAGAGCACCATTTATGGACGAGAAAGCTGAGCCAACTGATGATACGGATGCTCCCACGCCTTTGACAAAGCTAAGCAATGAAGGATTGTTTTCGTATGCGCTTGCTATTGCCCGGTAAATCAGTCTTGGATAGGCAAGAAGCGAAATCATAAGCAGCAATGCTGAAAACACTACCAGCACAAGCAAAGCGTTCCTCACGTTCACCCTGCCAAAGCGAGTCTTTCTTCCAGAACCTGCTATACCCTTGTTTCTTGACAATGCTGATCTTATTCTTCCCCTAGCCTTTTGTGATTGCTCTTTTCCTCGCCTGCTAACATTGCCGGTCTTTCCCTTCTGTGTCTCAGCAGGCTTGAAAACGACTTGTCTCGTCAGATAAGTCCAGCTTGCTGCGAGCGTGAGCACAACCGAGATCGGAACCAGGTGAAGAAGTGGGCTTACTGCTAACGTTACATTCCAGCTGGTTCCAGGAAAGATGAAACTCCATTGCAGCAAGGTCTCGTCTTGGATGCCTAGGCCTATCGCAAACAAGACAACGGCATACTCGACTAGCGCGGCTATGATTACGAAGAGAAGAAGCGTTGCTAATCCTTTCAATGTCCTCCAACGCATTGCCAAGCGCCTTGAAGGATTTTGAGCAGACATCAAAGCCACCAACACTGAGTCCAATGTGCCTACGTAACGCAAGAATTATAAATGTTCCTACTAAAAAACGTACTTGTAAACTCCAAAGCAACGAGGTTAGCGCTCAAGGAGAAGCCTGATTTTTCTGCGCGCTTTTGC
>CAYYXF010000010.1:16533-18756 GCA_964475545.1 uncultured Candidatus Bathyarchaeia archaeon
CAGAATTCGCGTAGTAGCGCACGCGGAACTGAGTGCTTTTCTGACTAGGGCGAAGTAGACGGCGGTGGGGGCGGAGGCGGCGGCGGGAAAGGAAGTTGAGATAGAGGTGACTCTGGGGGCTTTTCCTGAAGGTCTCGAGAACTTCGGATTATGAAGCCAGCTGCTATCCTCACTATAGCAGCGCCTAGTAGCAGATAGGCTCCGATGCCAAAGCCCCAGTTAACCGTTGTAACACCGACGACCTGGAAGGCCTGCGCTGTCGTTCCGTAGACTGGGTTGCCTGCGATAGTTCGAACCATCGCATCGAGTTGTGGTGGAATGGCTTGGCCTGGGACAAGTGATGATGCCCAAGGCAAGAAGCTTGGTAGCATCATGATGAACACTAGGATCAGGATGAAGGGCAAGAGCGAGACAATCGCTCCAAGGATGAACTTCAATCCAAGGTTTTTGCCGCTCTTTACTCCTATAACATCAAGAGCCAGGAAAAGGAGCCCGACTGCAATGAATAGGGCAAAGGGAATCTGCATGAAGAACAGGGTGCTATATCCGGACGTGGAGTCAGCACTTGGACCGGCAAACAGGTTTACCTGCACTCCTCTGACTCCGTCTATCGTCAGCAAAGTGACACCGCCCTCTTGAGCTAAGGGTCCTGATTGAGACGAAGCCGTTATAGCGTACCATGGTAGGAACAAAGCTGCTATAGCGACGGAGATAGCTACAATACCTAGGACCAGCCCAATAAGGCCACGACTCTTTAGGAATTTCCTAACCAGTAGGCCTCCCTTTCTGCGCATTCTAATAATTCCTGCGATTTTCCAAGCTCCTCTGATCAACGCGTATATTAGGAATAGCAACAGGAAATTGGCAATCACCCACGCGAGAATAAAGTAGTAATTGTTTACGGAGAACGTCGAGTCAAGGTATGCCTCGGGCTGTGCCCACCTGATTCTACCCTGATTTTGGACAGGTCCAAGCGGACCAGCTCTTCCTAGAGCCACCTCTTCGTTTGTCCCCCAATAGCCCCAGCGGCCTTCAAAATCCAACCAGCTCGGGTGGTACCCTGCTTCTTCTAGGATGACAAGTGTCAAATCCTCAGGCTTGATGGTGATCCCATCGCTGCCTACAATGTCGTTTTCGATTCCTATCTTGCCTTGATAGGATCTGAAATAATTGGCGTGAGAACCTTGAGCGACGTAGACCACGGGGTGAGTATCAGACTTCTCGACATCTCCCCACGCAGCATTCTCGCCGGAACCGTGCTGGGAATACAGTGCTTTCTGCGGATTCTCAAGGTTGTCTAGAAAAATCTCGATGACTTCAATGTCGCCTTGGTGGTCGTTTAGCGGGCCATTGTTATAAGCGTAGAAAAGCCAGTATTGAATTACGGTGTATGAGCCGCTGGTAACAACGTGCACATATGCATAATAGCCGATGTTACCAGCCTTCGAGGCATAATCCGCGACAATCGCGTCCAGCGTGCCTAGTTTGTTGTTCAAAAACAGGTCTTGAGAGGTATCTGAACCTAAACTGTTTGGTGTGGGACTGGCGTCGACTATTGTTGAAGATCCATCCAGATTTCGACGCGCCAGAGCTGAGCTGTCTATTATGTAATCGACTGAAGTTGGGTAGAATTTCTCGCCGCCTGTGAAGTGAAGAACGGGCGCAAATTCCGATGCCAAAGCCTGAGGGCTCGCCGCGTAAGCAAATGGTTTGAAGGACAAGAAGCTCGCAAAGCCGATGAAAAGCATGAGCAGGAAGAGCAAGCTGCGGAAACGCATTGCATGGTTCGATCTGGCAACCTTCTTTGGCGTGTTCACGTTAATCATGCACCATTAGAAGACTTCATCAACCTTAATAAAAATATGGATTACGATGCACCCTATTGGATTTGTCATTCCTATCTCATTAGTGCAGTCATCTTGTCTGCAGTTTCCCTGTCGATGTAGAAGCCTTTTCGGGATAACCTTCTTTTTCCCAGTAGCGCAAGAAGATACTTCAGCGATATTGCATTCACTGCTTCATGCAGGTTCGTGAATCTGATGAATGAGACCTCCTGCTTGTTTCCCATAAATTCTTCGTATTCCCGTTTCGAAAGTAATATCGACTCACTGCCATATTCTTCCCACAATTTCATGGTCTTTCCAACTTTTCGCTCGATGAGTTCGGCATAGCCTGCGATTTCAGCGGCGGGCTTGGTTACGTAGAATAGAATTATGGATGTTT
>CAYYXF010000010.1:18856-24084 GCA_964475545.1 uncultured Candidatus Bathyarchaeia archaeon
AGCGACAATTGTGGCTAGAAAGGCAATGATGATGATTGTCCAGAATAACCAGTTTATGGTCAGGGGTCCTGCGACCCAGATGTTTGTCTCTGAAGCTATGAAAAGCGCATTTTGGGTACCTGAAATCATAGATAGCTCCACCATAACGCCGGTCGGCTTATCCCAGTAGAAGGTCATTGCATTTCCGTATTGCGTTAGATTGGCGCTGATCACTGTTCTGCTTGCACCAAGGTATGTTTTTGTGAATTCGTTGGCTATCGTTGTGTTGGCAGTCGGCGCGAGGTTAACGGAGTCACCAACATTGGAATTGGCTGGGATCAGAAAACCAGGAAGGATAGATCCTCCGACGGTCAAATCCAAGGTCTCGGTCTCATTGAGCTCGGTTCCATTTGGGTAGTGTAGCGTGAAAACCTCAGTGATGTTTATTCCTTGGACGTTTAGGAAATCAATCTTCATCCAGATCGGAACAACAGATCCAGGGGGCAAATTGCCAATTGTAACGCTATATTTCACCCAGTCCCCACTCTCAATTCCAACAAGGGAATTTCCAGTTACAACACCAGCTATCATAGCAAGATAGAACAATAGAAGGACAGGCATCAGTTGAGAAGTCTTCTTGTCTAGCATTTATAGGTCCGCTGTTTATTGGATGAGCATTTCTATTAACTCTTTCGTGAAATTGTCGCACTTCTCCCATGGGTGCAATTTGTTAAACTCGAAGTGTACAAGGCGAGCCGATTGGTTTAAATCGAAGCCTTGCTCATTGCTAACAGCAAAATATGAGGCGCCCAGCGAAGAGCTGAACAGACCTGTAATAAACGCATGTTTTGCGCAGATGATTTGGATGTACATCTTGAAAGAACCTTTGCACGCGAGCGTGTTGCGTGTTTCTTTTTCTTTAGCGGAGGGCATCAGCGAAGTTTTTCGCCGAGGATTCTAGCGTTCACGTCATTGTCAGAGTTCGACAGGAGGGATTTTGTTGAAGGATGCCGCGAGTCTGCCTGTAAAGGAGCTTTTCGAAGCTTTTGAAACCTCGCCAAAGGGGCTGACCAGCGAAGAAGCTAGAAAAAGATTTGAGAAGAACGGCCCAAACATGCTGCTAGAGAAGAAAGGCGTGCCCGTTACCTACAAGTTTCTGACAGACTTGAAGGATTTGTTCAGCGTCTTGCTGCTTTTTGCAAGCTTTCTTGCCGTTGTTGGAGGTATGTGGCAGCTCGGCGTTATCATCTTGGCTGTAGTCTTGGTTAACACCGTTTTCAGTCTTTTCCAAGAATGGCGGGCCGAAAGGGCTTTGGAGACCTTGAAGAGATGGATGCCAGAGTACGCTAAGGTCTTCCGTGACGGAGAACTGCAGAAGGCACTAGTGAAAGATCTGGTCCTAGGCGATATTGTAATGTTGGAAGAAGGTGATCGAGTGCCAGCAGACGCTCGGCTATTCGAAGCCTTCGACTTGTGGACAAACAACGTTCCGCTCACAGGCGAATCCGAGCCTCAACCGCGAACAGCGAAGCCAACCAAAATCGTGGACAGCACGTATCTGGACGCGCCGAACCTTGTTTTCATGAGCACAAGCGTTGCTAGGGGGCAAGGAAAGGCTGTTGTCATCAAGACAGGCATGAATACTAGGTTCGGACAAATCGCGGGCTTGACTCAGGAAATTGAGGAAGAGCCAAGCCCTCTTCAGAAGGAAATTGCCTACACTGCAAAATATGATTTTATCTTGGCCCTAACCGTTGGAATAGTTTTTTTCCTTGCCAGCTTGATCTGGCTTAAGTTGAGCTTCATCGGCAGCATACTCTTCATGATAGGAGTGATGGTGGCATGTGTCCCTGAAGGTTTGCAGGTCACAGTGTCAAGCGCGCTAGCAATAAACGTCTTGAAAATGGTCAAGGAGAACATGTTGGTCAAGCGACTGTCCGCGGTTCAGACACTTGGCAGCGTGACCATAATATGCACTGACAAAACGGGAACAATCACTAAGGGCGAGATGACTGTAAAGAAAATATGGGTGCAAGGTAAGATCGTTGAAGTCTCAGGAGCCGGCTACACACCAGACGGCACTTTCACCCATGATGGCAAGCCACTCGCAGAACAGGATTTTGCCACAACTGAGAAACTTCTTGAGATCTCCTCGCTCTGCAACTCTGCCAAGGTTGAACCGCCTTCAGACCGGCACAAGTCATGGGACATCGTGGGAGACCCTACTGATGGAGCATTGCTCGTCGCTGCTATGAAGCATGGGCTGAATGTGCAAAACATGCTTGCACAGAAGCCAATCATTCATGTGATACCTTTTGATTCAAGAAGAAAAAGGATGACGACGATCCACAAGAATGGAGGCAAGGCTTTTGCATACACGAAAGGCGCTCCGAGAAGCATCCTCTCCATATGTGATAGGATACTCGTTAACGGTAAGACTGAGGAATTGGCTGGAGAGCATTTGCGCTCTGTTGAGGAGAAGATTCGTGAATTTGCAGGCGAGGGCCTACGTGTAATGGCTGTAGCATACAGGGAGTTGGCTGAAAATGGGGGGTACAGAGGCAAGAATGTCGAGAAGAACATGGTTCTAGTGGGACTAGCGGCTATGAGAGATCCTCCTCGCCCAGAAGTCAAGGAAGCAGTGAGACTGGCGAAACAGGCTGGAATAGAGACTGTAATAATTACAGGTGATTATGGCCCAACAGCCCAAGCTATTGCTGTAGAAGTGGGCATTGTAAGTGCAGAGAACTGCCGAATAATACGCGGAGTAGACTTGGAAGCAAAAAGCGACGAAGACATCGTTGAAGAGGTTAGAAAAGGCGACATCATTTTTGCCAGGGTATCGCCTGAGCAGAAGCTTCGAATCGTAAAAGTTGTCAAGGAACACGGGCAGATCGTTGCCGTCACGGGCGATGGTGCCAATGATGCTCCATCTCTGAGGGAAGCCGATATCGGCGTAGCAATGGGTGCATCTGGAACAGATGTTGCCAGAGAAGCCGCAGACATGATTCTGCTGGACGACAGCTTTGCCTCAATTATCAAAGCAGTTGAATCTGGACGTGCAATTTATGAGAATCTAAGGAAATTTATCGTCTATGTTTTCGCGCACAATTGGGCGGAACTGATCCCATACGTGCTTTACGCATTGCTAGGTTTGCCTCTTCCGCTTCTCGTTGCACAGGTCTTAGCGATAGATTTGGGCATAGACGTCATCCCTTCTTTGGCGCTGAGCCGTGAGCCACCAGAGTCAGGCATCATGCAAGAACCGCCGCGAAGCATTAAGGAACGGCTATTCAGCGGTGGGGTCTTCCTACGTTCACTTTACTTAGGGTTGATTATCTCTGCCGGGGCAATGTACGGCTGTCTTAGCGCCTGGTCTCAAGGCGGTTGGCACCTCGGAATGCTGGAAAATCAGATCAGCAACAGTGTCTATTTAAAAGGAACAACCATGACTTTCGCCGGCATAGTTGTAGCTCAGGCTGGAAACGTTCTTGCAAGCCGAACAAGCAAGGTTTCCATCTTCAAAACGAGCCTCAGAAGCAACAAGTGGATCTGGCTGGGCATAGCCTCCCAGATTTCGATTCTATCGGCAATCGTTTACATACCATTTCTGCAGGGATTCTTCGGCACAACTGCCATAGGGCTGACAGAGTGGGCCTTTCTGGCACTCCTCGCTTGCATAGTAATCCTCGCTGAGGAAATCAGAAAATGGTTTGCAAGAAGAATGACCAAGTAATCCTTCATGAACGCCACCTTTTTATGAACAGGTACACTATGTCTGATTGATGTCTGGTAGAGAATTTTTTGTAAGCCGCTATCGCGAGCTAGGCTGGACACATGAGCCTGTTGAGCCTAGACAAGCGATCAGAATAAACACCTTAAACGCTAGCACGGCTGAAGTCACAGAAAGGCTGAATTCCCGAGGTGTACAGCTTAAGAGCATCCCATTCCTTGAAGAAGGCTACTGGATCCTAAAATCAGGCTTTTCTGTAGGGGCAACTGCAGAATATCTTTTGGGCCTTTATTCGATTCAAGAGGCAGCTGCACAGATTCCAGCCAGACTATTCACCGAGTTGGAGGAGAAGCTTGTTCTCGATGCTTGCGCCGCTCCAGGCGGGAAAACAGTCCAGTTAGCAGATCTGATGCGGAACACTGGCGCAATAATCGCATTAGACGTTAAGAAACGAAGACTGACTGCTCTGTCAAACCATCTTGAAAGATGCCGCGTGAAGAATACCATAGCCTACGGAATGGACGCAAGACAGGCATCATGGCTGAATTTGAAGTTTGAACGAATACTTCTGGACATGCCCTGTTCAGGCAACTTTGCCATAGACAAGGATTGGTTCGGCAGAAGGACCCTAGAAGATGTAAAGAATAATGCGAAGCTTCAAAGAGAAATATTGGCAGAGGCTACCAAGGTTTTGGAAGTTGATGGCGAGATTGTTTACTCTACATGTTCTTTGGAACCTGAAGAAGACGAGCTAAACATTGATTGGGCAATGAGCAACTTGGGGCTTCGCACTGAAAAAATCAGTTGTCTTGGAGAGAAAGGACTAACAAACATTTTCGGAAGAGAACTCGATAGTACAATAGAGAACTGTAAGAGAATCTGGCCCGGGCAAACGCAAGGTTTCTTCGTCTGCAAACTCAAAAAGCGAGCGAATACACAATGAGAATAATAAGCGGTTTCATAGGCAAATTCAACACGAACATGAGCCTAAACCCGAAGTTGATCGTTAAGAAAAACGAAAGATACTTCCTTTTGAGCGGAAACCTTGAACGTCTAATCACAGGAGAATTCTTCTACGCTGGGACGTACTTGGGAAAAGTTAAGGACAAAACCTTCTTCCCGAGTTTCAGCCTGCTTACGATGATTGCACAAACGAATGCAAACAAGGTAATCGTCGACAAGAAAGCAGAGTGGCTTTTCATCTGTGGGAGAGACATATTCAAACGAGGAATAATAGACGCATCAAAATTGTTGAGGAAAGGTGATTACACGCTGATCCTCAATGAGCGCGGTGACTGTTTGGGTTTCGGTAGAATAGTGCACAACATAGGTGAAAAAGACGGAAAGAGGGTTGTTGTAAGGAATATCGCTGACGTAGGTGACTTCCTGAGAAGAGAAAAATAGCTGATTTGCCGTTCATTTTTCCATGGCTGTTGAATGTACTTTCGCATTAGCTTCTTTTTGCTACCTTGGCAGGAAAGGTTCGCAATCTTTACTCAAGGCTTCCTGAGCTTTT
>CAYYXF010000011.1:0-23929 GCA_964475545.1 uncultured Candidatus Bathyarchaeia archaeon
GAAGCCCTAAGCATCGAAACAATCGCAAACATGCTTAAAGTCGCCGGCGTCGACAGCCTCATAACCGTCAACGTACACGAAGAGAAAGTGCTGAGCAAATTCCCATTTCCTGCCAAGACAGTGTCAGCAATACCTGCGCTTGCTGAATATTTCAAGCAACAACACATCGAGAACGCCTTCGCGCTTGCTCCGGACAAGGGCGCAAGATACATCGCTGAACAGGCCCAGCAAGTACTGAAAGGCGGATGTGGCTATTTAGAGAAGCAGAGAGACCGTTACACTGGGCAAGTCAGCATGGAAACAAGATCACTTGACGTGAAAGGCAAGACCGTGATAATCTTCGATGACATAATCAGCACTGGCGGAACCATCATTGCAGCTGCTAAAATCCTGAAGGAGCTTGGACCAGGGGCAGTTTATGCTGCTTGCGTTCACGCGCTTCTAATCGGAGATGCTGAAAAACGTATACTCGACGCTGGAGTAAAAGAAATCGTCGGAACTGACAGCGTGCCGAGCCACGTCAGCAAAGTGTCACTTGCACCATTGATAGCCAAGCAGTTGCGCAGCTGAAGGAGCATCAATGTGGCAAAACTCTTCTTTCTTCTTTCAGGCGAACATGAGAATCTTCCGACTTCTGAGCTAAAAGCCATACTCGAAACCGAAGGCTTCACCTACGAGGTTTTGGAGAAGCTTGATCAAGTCATAAGGCTTGAAGTTGAACCCACCTGTGTGCAAGCCGTAAAACGCAGAGCAGCTTTCACAAGGATGTGCGGAACAGAGCTTTTCGCATGCGAAGCAGAAACAACCAAAATAATCAGAAGCATCCAGACAGCGAGCCTAGATGAGGTTTTGGCGGAAGAAGAAAGCTTCGTAGTTCGCGTGAAACGCGTGAGGAATTACGCTTCGAAAATCAACGGGATGACACTTGAAAGAACGCTTGGAGAACTCATACTAAACAGAAATTCTGACTCGCGTGTAAACCTGAAAAACCCGGACAAAACATTCGTCGGTATTCTGACAGACAGCAAGTTCATCTTCGGCGTCAAACTCGCCGAGATCCCCGCAAAACCTTTCGTTGAGAGACGACCTAGAAAAAAACCTTTCTTCCATCCCTCGGCCATGCAGGCAAAACTTGCAAGATGTATGGTAAACTTGGCCAACCCAAAAGCCGGAGACATTGTCCTCGACCCGTTCTGCGGCACAGGAACCACGCTTATTGAAGCTTCCCTCATAGGATGCCGCATCTTCGGTCTAGACATCCAGCGCCGCATGGCACGCGGAACTCTCCGAAACCTGTCCCACTTCAACATAAGACCAGACGGCCTTGTCATCGCCGACGTGCGAAGCTTGCCTATAACGAACACCGACTGTGTTGTAACAGACCCACCCTACGGAATATCTTCGACCACTCTAAAACGAACCACCAAACAGCTGGTTGAGGAGCTTCTAATAGCCAGTGACAAATTACTGAAAAAGGGTCGACGGATCTGCATGGCCTCTCCAAAAACATTGAAGATCGGACAAATAGGCACGGCACTTGGATATAAGCATCTGGAGTCCCATTTTGTTTATGTTCACCGAAGCCTAACAAGAGAAATAGTCGTCTTCGAGAAGGCGTAAACAATGAGTCTACGAGTGATTTTTCTAGGCACAGGAGGAAGCGTTCCAACACCCAGCAGGAGCCTGCCAGCCATCCTAATCAAGCGCAAGGGCGAACAGATAATGTTTGATTGCGGCGAAGGCGTACAAAGACAGATGATAAAGTCAGGAGGCGGCTTCCATCGAAAAATGAAAATCTTCATAACACACATGCACGGAGACCACGTCCTAGGCTTGCCAGGACTAATGCAAACCATGGCCTTGCTTGACCGAGAAAGAAAACTCGAAGTCTACGGACCGCCTGGCATAGCAAAGTTTCTGGAATGTATCAAGGAAACAGTACAGTTTGCCCTGACCTTCAGGGTTGAAATCCACGAGATAAGTCAACCAGGCATCGTCTGCAACGAAGAAGAATACACTGTCAATGCAGCTTGGGCAAACCACGTGGTTCCAAGCCTGGCATACGCACTTATAGAAAAGCCAAGACCAGGAAGATTCTACCCTGAAAAGGCAGAAGCCCTAGGCATACCGGAAGGACCATTATGGTCAAATATCCAGCAAGGCCACGAAATTCGACTCCGCAATGGCAAAATCGTGAAGCCTGAAGAGGTTGTTGGCCCCGCTAGAACCGGAAGAAAGATTGTTTACACTGGAGACACAAGACCCTTCGAAAACTTCGCAGAACTTGCAAAAGGCGCAGATCTACTTATCCATGATGCCACTTTGGACGATGACTTGGCTGAAAAAGCAAACGAAGATGGACACTCGACACCCAGCCAAGCGGCCGAAAACGCAAAAAAAGCCAGAGTGAAACAGTTGGTTCTGACGCACATCAGCGCAAGATATGATCACGCAAACATGCTGTTGAAACAGGCCAAGAAAATCTTCAAGAAAACACAAGTGGCAGAAGACTTCATGAAGATTGAGATTCCCCTAACGGACGTCTAAGCGAACAGCTCTCCAAGCCTCTGAAGGCTCTCCTCAACATGCTCCACAGACTCGACAACCGCAGTCGTGCCAGTAGATAGATCCTTCATCAAGCCCACAATCCTAGTCCAGTTGACCGTGCCTCGGCCTATGCCCAGATGCTGATCACTCTTGCCATCATTGTCACTTAAATGCACATGCACAATCTTGTCCTTGAAAGTCTTGAAGAACCTCTCAGTTTGCCCGTTGATGTTTGCATGTCCAACGTCCACCACCAGGCCTATGTCCTCGTCGACGTTAGCGTAGAATTCTTCGAACTCCTTGACATTCTTCATCAAGCCTGGATAGGGCTCAGGCACATTTTCTATGGCTATCTTCACTCCATACTCGTTTCCGATTTTTGCAAGAGTCCGCGCAGTCTTCAGGTTCTGAAGCCAACCAAAGCCCGGATAAAACGTGCTAATCCCAGTTCCCGCTCCAGGATGAAAGACCCACACGCAAGCATCCAAAGCCTGAGCATGCATAATCGACAGTTCGAGCCGTTTCACCATGGCTCTCAGCATGCAACTCGACAGAGAAGCTATGTTCACGTCTGCGAAAGGAGCATGCACTGAGTATCTCAAACGGCGAGAAGCCCCAACACTCTTCAGAACTGAAACCCTTCGTTTGTTCAGTTCATGAAAGCCGTCATCAACAACCTCAACGTATTCTGTTTCAACTTTGATCAGCTTTTCAACCATTTTCTGAAAGGGCATGCCTAAACAGTAGAGCATTGACAAGCCAAGTTTGAGTGTCGCCATATGCTGACCTCGACACGCTTGAGTTGAAACCTATCAGGCCCTCAAGCTTATAATCTTGCCAAACACGCCTCCGCTTTTAGTAGTTATGACCTAAACCCCTGAAGGCCACATAAGGCCTAGGCAGGCTGACGCTTGCAGTGGTCCTATGCTGGCTTCTCCGAAGCCCCAAGAAGATTTCTGCAAACTCTCTCAGAGTGCAGTTCGCGAACTCGTATGTTGGCTTTCCGTATCTGACACCGTTACACATGGGATCTACGTAGATGAAAAGACCTTTCCCCAAGTGCCAATACGCTGCCTCGTTAGGATACCCATATTCTGGCCGCTGCAATACCTTAAAAGGCCAAATCTGACATGCTTTGGGCTTCATGTACTGTATTCCGCAACTGCTCATGTTCGAAAAATCGCTAAGGAAGGCGCATGAACCGTCTTCCTTTCTTTTGATGAATAGCTTGTCTATGCTAGGAGCAGTTTGTTCAACGCCGTAGGTCTTGACGATTTTAAGCCACTCATGAAAGTTCAAAACTACGCTGTATAGTCTACAGCAGTCGCCACAGGCAATGCATCGCCAATCTGCAATGTACCGCCATGGAACAAACTGCATTCTTTAGGTCACAAGGATTCAGAAGGGAATATTGTTTAATTAATCTATTTGCCGAAAGGCCTGAGCTTCACCAGTATCTCTTCAGGGATTCTTGTCGCCTTTCCCGTTTGTTTGTCTGCTGCTACGGCAATAACGTAGCCCGTTGCAACCAGCGTTGTCGTTTCTTTGTTGAAAATCTTGAACTCGAATTTTACCGATTTTTCTTTCAACTCGCCTACAGTCAGTTCCACTTCAAGAAGATCGTTGAATCTTGCTGGTTTCTTGTATTGGCAGAAGGCTTCAACTCTCGGAAACCAAAGTCCTCGTTCGCCCATGTCGGTGAAGCCGAAACCTAAATGCCTGTAGAATTCCTCTTCAGCTCTTTCGAAGAACTTGAAATAGTTGGAGTAGTGCACAACTTGAGCGGCATCGGTGTCGGCCCACGTCACTCTGAAGGAGGTTTTGAAAACGGATGAATGCATGGAATTCACTTGCTTCTCAGGGTTTTCTGTAGACGTACAACGTGTGTGATGGATATCCTAGTGTCTGGTTTTCACAGTAGTTTTCAGTCTTGAAGGGTTTCCAACCCACAATTTCGTAGTCATGTGAGACTACTCGTACGCCTTGCTTGAGTTCAGATTCAAGTTTTGGTTTAATTTTCTCGTTTGCGCTTGTCGTCAGATATAAAAAGATGACGTCTGCAGATGTTAAGTCCACGTTGAACATGTCTCCGTTAACTATGGTTATCCTGTTCTGGAGGCTTTGCTCATAAATTGTGCTTAATGCTTTCTTCACTAGGTCTTCCCGCAACTCCACGCCTACGGCTCTTGCGCCGAAGTCTTTTGCGGCCATTATTACAGTTCTGCCGTCTCCAGAGCCTAGATCGAAAAACACTTCTCCAGCTTTCAATTCTGCTAGGTTAAGCATTCGCTGGATTACTTGTGGCGGACTTGGTACGTAAGGCGCAATATACAGCCTATTTGGCCTCCACTTAGCCTTGCTTGCTGTTCTCGTCTAACGAGTGGCTCTGTTTATTTAAAAGATTTCGCATTTCTTCTAGGCTACGTAGGGGGACTTGTTCTGAGGCGTGGTTGGTTTCCGTGCTTCTCCGCATTTCATGCAGCTCTGAGTGCACAGTTCAAGGTATCTTGCCTCGTCTCCAGAGCCCACGGCTTCAGCTGCCTTTTGACAGATTTCGCTGGGTTCCTTGCAGTCCTCTTCTTTGCAGAGTCTTGATATGGAGAGGCAGATCTCCTGAACGTCCTTCGGATTAAGGACTGCTCTGTTGGTGCGTACTAGCAAGCAGACTTCTCTTGCTAGAACGCACGTCTTGACGTATTTGATTCTCTCTAGAACTTCCTCGCGGAATTTCTTACGACTTATTTCCAAAGGTTAGTCTCCTCATAACAAGGCGGCGCTTACGCACAAATTGGCACGCGTTCATTTAAGAGTTTGCGTAGGCCGCACCAAGGCTTTTTCTTTGAGATCAGCATGAAAGAAGTATCCTAACGTCAAGAGTTACCAGAATTTCTTGCTTATTGCTTTCCGTTCCGCTTCGAGCACCAGCTCGTAGAATTTATCACCAAGTTTTCGCTCTTTTTGAAGAACTCCCTCTATGTCTGATGCACGCACTTTTCTTGCTGAAAGAGCAACTGCGGCTGGTTTCCCGTACTTCTCTATTAGTCGCGATGTCTCTATAGCCCAGTCTTTCAGCTTTTCCTCGGGTTTCGTCAGTTTCTCACCTTTCTTTTCGATGATAGGGAACATTTTTTCTTCCTCTGCTCTGACGAGACCTATCGCAGCAGAACCGCATCTTGGACATTTCGGCTTGTCAGGCAGATCCTTGGTCTTCAGCATTTCCATATAATTCCAGCAACTAGTGCACAAGAAGCAGCTGGTCTCATCAAGCAAACGAGCCTTTGCTGATTCTATCAACACAGCTCGCATTCGTTCAGGCGGGATCAAATCGGTTTTCATACTCATGCGCTCAACGCCCAATCGAGCGATAGGCGTAGCTTTCCCACCGGTCTCAAGCTTCTGTACTTCGATTTCACCTCTTCGAATCTTGCCTAGAACATGAACGAGGTTGTTGAGGTCCAAGTCCTTGGTAAACACTTCCTTCAATGCCTCTTCGTAAATCGGTGTTCCCTCAAAACTCCTGACTAGCCGTTGAAGGCTTACACTGCTGAAATCAGCCCACTTCTCCAGCGCTCCGAAACGCCTTGCAACGTGAACCATCCGCCTCTTGAACAGTCCTGTCTTCACAGTTGCCAGCGTCAGCACATCTCTAACTGCATGTTCAGGCATAGCCTGCATTTCTTCAAACAAAGACACTATTCGAGCAGCGTTTGCAGCTCCCATCGTTTGCACGAAGATCCGGTACGGATCATGCTGGACGACAATACCATGTCCAACCTTGTCGGAAAGCAGCTGACCCAACAGCTGGCCCAACGCCCTATTCGTAAGGGAACCGAAGTTGACGTGAATCAGAACGAAGTCCTCCCAATCTTCGATAATGATTCGTTTGTCATCGGGAACGGCAAAACCAGCTCTCACCTGTTCGGCAGTTTCCTTCAAGGCACGCATTATTGTATCACTGTCGGCTGGGTACTCTCCGCTCAGGTTGCTGGCTATCTCTTCCAGTGAAAGCCCTTCTTTCATTCCCTTTTCAACGACGCCTCTAATGGCACCAACTTCCTGCGACACCGTGTATGGAACTGGAATTTCTTCCCCAATCCAGCTTGGAATGGCTCCAGTGGGATCATCAACAGGTTTGACGTGGACTTTTTCCTCAGAAACATGCTCGATAATCCAAGGCGAGCCTCTGATTATGAACTTGGTTCCTGGCTTGCCGTATTCAGCCATGAACGCTTCATCTAACACTCCAACGGCGGAGTCGGTGGACGAATCTATTACAAGGAATTGCTTCTCTTCAGGAATCATTGACAGGTTATCAAAATAGTATTCGAAGAGGGCTTTTGTTTGCCGCGGCTTCAAGACCACCTTGTCTTCGAAGGACACCCAAGCCAGCCTTGGAAAACGCTGATGCATGTATTTCAGAACTTTTTCAACATCTTCTATGGTCAGATTCTCGTATGGGTAAGCGTTGCGGAACAACTCCAAGATTTCGTTGAATTCGAGTCTTCTGTTCTTGAGTAGCAACCCTGCAATCTGGTGTGCTAAAACATCGTAGGGTTTGGGCGGAATATCGACAGGTTCCAATTCCTCTTTCAGAGCCTTTTTGGCTATCGCCAAGGCTTCAAGAGCATCATCAGAATCCAAGGCGACGATTACTCCGTCTGCCATCCTGCCGATCCGATGACCGCTTCTTCCTACGCGTTGAATGAGTCGAGTTGCTTGCCGCGGGCTCATGTACTGGACAACCAGGTCAATACTGCCAACATCTATGCCTAGCTCTAGCGAACTTGTGCAAACAAGTCCTCTCAATGCGCCACTTTTCAAGCCCTTTTCAGCTGCGATCCTAGAGGGCTTTGCAAGAGAACCATGATGGATGGAAATTGGAAAGTTGATGTCCCAAACCTTGAACCTACTTGCTAAGACCTCGGATATTGCTCGCGTGTTGGTGAACAAGAGTACAGATTTATGTCTGTTGATGTAGTCGCGAATAATCCTAAGTCTAGCAGCAACTTCCGGATGAGTATAAAGCTGCGAGGAGAGACGCAAATCCTCATCTTCAGGCATTGGATAGAGGATTTTCAGTCGCATCATCCTCGCAACTGGCACACGGACAACTTCAACGCTTCTGCCCGTTCCAACAAGAAACTGGGCAACCTTGTCAGGACTGCCGATCGTCGCAGACAAACCTATTAGCTGAAAATCCGTGCCAATCAGGGATCTGAGCCTTTCCAAGGCTAATGAGAGCTGACTTCCGCGTTTGCTGTCAGCCATCTCATGCACTTCGTCAATCACAACCCAGCGCAGGCGCTGCAGATGCTGCCGCATAACCCAACCAGACAATATTGCCTGAAGGGTCTCAGGCGTCGTGATCAATATGTCCGGCGGGCTTCTAGACTGTCTAACTCGTTCCTTCGTCTCAGTATCCCCGTGCCTGACGGCCAGCTTAATGTCTAGATTATTGCACCACCACTCAAGTCTTTCAAGCATGTCGCGGTTTAGGGCTCGCAGGGGAGTAATGTACAGAACCTTTATACCTGGAACACCCTGTTGCCCCTGAAGAAGCATACTCAAGATCGGCAGAAAAGCTGCTTCAGTCTTCCCTGTAGCGGTGGGGGAAATAAGAAGAACATTTTTCCCCTCAAGAATTAATGGGATGGTTCTCTCCTGAGGCTCTGTAGGCTCCATAAATTCCCTCTGTTCAACGAGCCTTCTAACGGGCTTTACCAGTAATTGAAAAGCGTTCTTCGGAGACTGTGACAAGTCTAGTTGAACCTCGATGCTTAGAGGAATAAGCGCAGAACCGCAAGTAAAAGCATTTTGGGAGCAGCATCCGAACGTGAAGAGCGGAACTGCAATGGGCATTCGACCCGGAATTGTTTGCCATGATACTGGCGGTTCAGCCTATCTTCTTTTTCGCAGGTTTTTGCACTGAAGTAAGACAGGAGTGCAGAACAAACCGCCAATGGAAAGACTCTTCCATACGACTGATTAACCTCTTCCGTGTTTGAATGCTTCTTGATCACGATCTCATCAGCGAAACTGAATCTCAGACTTATTCCCTTCTGCAGGGTCATGAGATGTTTTTAGTGGTTTGACATAAAAGTCTGAGTTTGATCGTCATGATTATTTGCGTCTAACATGTCTAGAACTGACCATGAAGCAGAGGTTTTCTACTCGAAAACAATGGAAAGTCTTTTATCTATCATCATAAGAAACCATGGATATCGAGATAATTCGGAGGAAATCAAATGGGTAAATGTCCTAAATGCGGAACATCTGTCTCGACCCCAAAGAAGAAGTGGACGATGGCCGGACGCCCAGACAAGCAAGGAAAGAGAACCCAGCTGGAAATCGGACTGTTTGACTGTCCAAAGTGCCACAAACCATTCCGAGAAGTGCTGAGCAAGAAGAAGATCTAGACGAAGCCAAAGATGACGTAGGCATCAGGTTCACTCCTCTCTCCCCTATTTTTCATTTTTCCAAACGGTAGGTTTTAATGTAAAGAAGCCTAAATCACTAGGAACCATCTGTCCAATAGAAGGCATAAAATGACATCAGCGCTAGGTCGGTTGTGGAAAAACGAGTACTTCAAGACAACAATAATGATTATCGTTATTGTTGCAGTGGTTTTTGGCTTCTGGTTCGGCCTGCAGACAGCATTAGGAACAGAATATCCGGCCCTAGCAGTGGCGTCTGGCAGCATGTGCCTACCTCAACATATGGCATGTGATGGTTGGTCTCATCCTTTTGAGCGCACCCTTCACAAAGGCGACTTGATCATAGTTCAAGGAGTCAGACCGGAAGACGTCTACGCAGCGCCGTTCAACGAAAGCGGGAGATCTGGTGACATCATAGTTTTTCGTCGAGGAATGGACGGTGAGCTAATCGTTCACAGAGCGATGGCCAAGCAGCTTACTGGCGGTAAGTGGTTTTTCACCACAAAAGGCGATGCCAACTCCAGCCAAGACCCTGAGCAGGTTTCGCAGGATGACGTTATTGGCAGGGTTGTTCTGCGGATTCCATGGGTTGGGCACTTGGCCCTTTTCATGCGCAACTCTTCAGCGATTTACATAATCTTGGCCATAATAATTCTGCTGGTAATCGTGGAATTCGTCATTCCGTCGCTCAGAACCAGGAAGATCGAAACAGAACCAGCCGAGAATGTAGAAAGCGCTCCGCAAACCTAAGGCTTTATAAAGGGTATTTAAGCATTCACTAGACCATAAGAAGTGATGCTAGTGCCGAAAAGCAAGGCTATTGTGAAAGTAGAGAATGTTGTCGCGTCTGCTACTCTTAATCAGAAAGTTGACCTCAACGCTGTCGTAAAAGGTTATCCAGGAGTCGAATATCGGCCAGAACAGTTCCCGGGACTTGTATATAGGCTAAAGAGACCAAAGACGGCCACTTTGATTTTTAACTCTGGAAAAATGGTCTGCACAGGTGCGAAATCGGAAAAGGAAGCGCGCAGAGCAGTTATGAAGGTTGTCAAGGAACTGAAAAAAGGCGGAATAATCATCATCAGCAAGCCGGAACTGAAAATTCAAAACATTGTCGCTTCCGCAAGCTTAGGCGGAATGATAGATTTGGAGAAGGCTGCGTATAGTTTGGGAAAAACGATGTATGAGCCGGAACAGTTCCCAGGCTTGATCTACAGGATGGATGAGCCCAAAGTGGTCATACTGCTGTTTGCGAGCGGAAAACTTGTTTGCACGGGAGCAAAGAAAGAAGAGGACGTTTACACTGCAGTGCAAAAGCTTCACGGAATTGTAGAGGAGCAAAACCTCATATTCTACGAGTAAGCTTTCTCCTACCACGCCAGTGTCAGTCTTTTTTCTGTTTCCTCTTGACTTGTCTCAGAATAGTTTTCACCTGCTGCTCGTCTATTGTTCCAAGCTCGCTCAGCGTGCTGACGATTTCGCTGATATTGAGCAACGCATGAAGTTTGATTCCGCGTTTCTCAAGTTTTTCTCGGCCGCCCTCTTGCCTGTCTATTAGTACTACCGCATCGGTCACGATTCCTCCCTCTGCCGTAACCGCTTTGGCAGCCTTTTCCAAAGATAACCCGGTCGTTATCAGATCATCAATAAGCAGGATGCGGTTTCCAGGCGCAAGAACCCCTTCTATTCTTCTTTGTCTTCCATGGAGGCGAACGCCTTTGCGGGTGTAAAGGAAGGGTTTTCCAGTTTCAAACGCGATTAGGGCTGCGAAAGGTATGCCTGCAACTGGAATACCGATTATTCTGTCAAAATTCTTCTCCCCTATTTCGCTTCTTACAAAGTGCACATGGAAGTTGCAGATTTTTTTGAAAGCATCTGGAAAGCTTGGAACTATGCGCAAGTCTATGTAGTATGGGCTGATTTTTCCACTGGTCAGTTTGAATGCTCCAAACTGCAGGGCGCCTATTCGGTTCAGAATCTTGCAGAGTTCGACCTTGACGGCTTCGTTGCTGTTGTCAATTGGCAATTTTTCACTTCCTCTTGGAGACTTGGTAGATTTTTCCTACCTCTGGAATCAAGCAGGTGATTTTTGGCAAATCCTTCTTTAGTAGCTCGGCGAATTTTTTCTGATCTGCGCTTGAACCCGTGTGATATGGGACGGCGACTTTGGGTTTTGTTAGTCGGGCAATGTCAACTCCTGTTTCGGGAGAAGTGTTCGGAGCGATCCCGACGGTGCAGAAGACAACGTCGAATTTCTCCTTCTCAGCAAGAGCGGCCATTTCTGGAAATGGCAAGCTGTCTGCTGTGTGAAAGAGTTTGACTCCGTCCTCGCTTGTGATTATGAAGGATATTGGTGTTGCAGCTGGGTGATTACACTTTTCAGCCCTTACGCTAACTTCACCAATCTTCACTTCTGAGCCAGGTTGGATTTCCTGCAACTTGTCTGGAGGGATCACGTTTCGGAGTCTTCTTGCAGATGTAGGGTCCGCCACAACCCTACATTCCGTTAATTTGCATGTTTCTGAAACTAGAGCTTGGTCAAGATGGTCATAGTGTTCGTGCGTGATTAGTATGGCATCGATTTTTTTGAAGTTGCGGGGTTTAACGTCCACTGGGTCTATTACTAGGGTTTTTGATGGGGTTTTCAATGTTATCCCGGCATAATGATTGAACCATACGAAGAAGACCTCGTTTTTTGAAGGAGTCTTTTCGATTGACATGTTCAGTTCCTCGCAATTGACAATTATAGCAGTTGGATTTTAAAGAACTTGTGATGGCTTTGGATGGTTGACTTGATAAGGCTTAATAGTTTCTGCCTGCGTGTCTCAATATCTAAGTGACGCATTATGGTTGACGTTTGGCTTCCCTACGGAAAAAGCGAAGTGTGCGTGAGAGTCCCCACGCGGAATTTTCTAGGTTCAATCGAACCTAAAGAGAAAGCTTCCGTGCCGGATGGTAGAGCTGAAGTTGCAAGGGCTTTGAAAGAACCTATTGCTTCCAAAAGGTTAGGCGAAATCGTGAAGCCTGAAAGCAAAGTGGCGATAGTGGCTGATGATGCAACAAGACCAGCACCAAGCTCCATTATCATTCCGCCGTTGCTTGACGAATTGAATGCTGCAGGCGTGAAGAATGAAAACTTAACAATTGTGTTTGGCTGTGGAATGCACAGACCTGTGAAACGTGAAGAAGCTGCGTTGCTCTTGGGTGAGGATGTGCTTGGCCGTGTGAAGTCGGAGAGCCATGACTGTAGGGCTCAAGATCTGGTTTATGTTGGAACAACGCAGAAGCATGGGACAAAGGTCTATTTGAACCGGGTTCTTGCTGAGGCTGACGTGAGGATTTTGACGGGTGACGTGTGTTTTCATTATTTCGCAGGGTACGGTGGGGGAAGGAAGAGTGTTTTGCCAGGTGTTTCGGGCGAAGAGACGATAAAGCACAACCATGCTATGGTTTTGGAGACGAATGCAAGGACCGGCGTTCTGGACGGAAATCCAGTTAATGAGGACATGGTTGAAGCAGCGAGGATGGCCAGGGTTGATTTCATTGTGAATGTTGTGACTGATGGCAAAGGCGAGGTTGTTAGGGCTTTTGCGGGTGATTTGGAGCAGGCTTTTTTGGAGGGGGTTAAGGTTGTTGATGAGATGTACAGGGTCCCTGTGGACAGGAGAGCTGACATTGTTGTTGTTAGCTCAGGCGGGAATCCTGCCGATGTGAATCTTTTCCAAGCCTCCAAGGGTGTGGATAATGCTCTGGGCGTCGTTAAGCGCGGCGGCGTAATAGTCTTGGTGGCTGAATGCCCTGAGGGACATGGAAACCAGGCGTTTTATGATTGGATGGTCAAGTTTGCCGATTTGAAGGCTGTTGAGCGCGAGGTCAGGCGCAATTTTGTGATAGGTGGGCACAAGGCTTACTTTTTGCTTAGAACGTTGCAGAACCACCAGATAATCTTGGTTTCGTCGATGCCTGACTATTATGCGTCGGGCATTTTCAAGTTGAAGACCGCGAGAGCTGTAAACGACGCGTTGAATGAAGCTTTCAATATCGCTGGAAGAAACGCCAGGGTGTGGACGATGCCTTACGGTAATTACACGTTGCCAGAGGTTAAAGCTGTTGAACAACCTGAGGCTTCGGTGGTTAGTCAAGAACAGAAAAATGTTTAAAGAGCCTTGAATTCATGCTTCAGAGCAATTGGGGATGAAGGATTTGCTGGAAACCTATAGTTTGCGGAAATTTGATATGAATGATTTGCAGAGTGTTATGCAGATAAATCGGACTTGTCTGCCTGAGAATTACACGGATTTTTTCTTTGTTGATCTGTATCATAGGTTTCCTGAGACCTTTATTGTTGCTGAGGGGGATGGTCAGATCGCGGGGTATATAATGTGTCGGATTGAGGTTGGGTTGTCTAGTCTCGGCTTGGGCGGTTTGATCAAGAAGGGTCATGTTGTTTCGGTGGCTGTTGTGCTGCAGCATAGGCGTCTAGGGATTGGGGAGGCTTTGGTGAATAAGGCTATGGAGGCTATGAAGCTCCATAATGCTAAGCAGTGCTTTCTTGAGGTTAGGACGAGTAATGAGGAGGCGATAGGGCTTTACAAGAAGCTTGGTTTTGAGGTTACGCGGACTAATCATGGGTATTATGCGGATGGGGAAGACGCTTACGTGATGACGAAGAGATTGTGAGTCGAGTATACGCTTAAGGCTTTTGGCTTACGGGAATCATTGGCGTCTGTGTGTTTGTTTGGACCTGCTTCTCAGTCACGGCTTTTCACGCAGCGATAATTGTCACTGTAGGCTGGATGATGGTGTGCTGTGCATTGGGTTTCAGCGTTTTTGAGTGAATTTTCCTGTCTTGCTACTTGTGGAATGAGACCCTGAGGGTGCGGCGGCAACAAAGAGTTCGCGTGGAGAAGACATTGTGTGTGGCTGAACCCACGTGAAGTTCGAGCTTTAGAGGGGAATGTGACTGTTCTTGGTGGCTGCGATGAACGCGCAGGTTAGATTTGGATGTGCTCTGCCTTTTGGCTTAGGAAGTTTATTGCTTGAAGCACTGATTTGCCAAGGCCAAGAAGGCCGAGAAGCATGGCGACCATGATGAACAGGCGCAGGTCAACCATTAGAGACACGCCTTCGTAGGTCATGCTTAAGATTCCGGTGTTTAGGGAAAGAGCAAGGTAGGAGACTAGAAACAGAGCCTTTGCCACGCCGAAGAAGTGTTGATAGATTGTTCCTGCCGTGAGCTCACTGATGACGATCAAGGTAATGTATACAGCCACGAAGATCTCAACAGACTGTTGCAGACCAGGGATCAATCCGGCGACTGGGGCCAGAAAATACCAGCAAACATAGAATAGTATGAAGAATAGAAGCGCTTTCACGGTGGCCTTCAACGCTTTGAATAGGATTTTTCGAAGTGGAGTTTTGGAGCTATTTTCCTTGCTAACCATAGAGGATCACTATTGGACCGTGGCTAAACAGCTGTGTGTGAAATCTGAGTTCAATCCATCCGTTTCGAGTGACTGATGAAATGGCAACGCAAAAGATGGCATGTCCGTTATAATGCGAATGCTGCGAGGCCTCAACCTCGATTTGGCCAAATCCGATGAAACCGTTTGTGCTATTGTACATGCGGGTTTGGGCTTCGCCCACGATGTTAATGGACGCGTGATTATCGAAGCTTATCGGCAGGGTGACTTGCGTGTGAGTAGAATTAAGCATCGCGTATTGTGGTTCTCCCACCTTGAGGTTGGCTAACGGTGCTCCCCAAGGAATCGAGAGATTCCCAGACGCTTCAACCGGGATGACTCCTCCAAGCCTCATGCTGACAGATTCAACAGCGTTCAACTGAGTGTCAGTGAACAAGTAACTCGCGCTAAGCTGCAACAAGTGACCAACATCGAGGGTCACATTGTGGAGAATTGCTAGTCTTTCATCTCTCTCTATTGTGGGTATAAGCGTTGACCCTTCAGTGATTACTGAACCGTTATGGTCGAGGACTTTCGTTTTAATATCAAACATGCCTATGTTGTAATAGCCCTTGTTTGCGATCTCTATTGGTAAAGAAAGGAGTATTTTTCCATCAGATGCTGTTTCCATTTGCGGCGTTCCGAGATTGAACTCTAGATCCTTGACCGAGTAAACTGCGGTAACGGAGAAAATGATCAAAAATGCCCAAGAAATTGCCGTAGCAAGATTTATCATTTTGATTGGAATATCCATAGATTTCCCCTTCTGCCAGATCAGCACACAGGTATTAGGAGTTCGAGGATTGTGGTTCGGCGATAGGTTCGGGCGGGATGGCTACGACGTCCAGCTCTTGTGGTTCTGCCGCTTGTTTTTGTTCCTTCGTTTTTTCACCTTTTGCCTTTTCGTCTTTTGTCTTCTGAGGCTTTGGCTTTTGCTCTGCAATTGGCTGTTGCTGTAGCATCATGGGCACCGCTTCCGGCGAGTGAGTAATTATTGTTACTCCTCTTATGGTCATAAGCGAAGCCACCCAGCCCATGACTCCAAGGTACATTAACCGTATGCATGTTGCAATCAACGGAGCCAAAGAATCGCCGAATGTTCGCGCCAAATCTGCTGACCCGATTATGTTCAGGCTTTGGCTTAGAAAGCTGTATGCGCTTACAAAAGTGAAGACTAACAAGCCCACACCAATGAAGAGCACCGTCATTCCAGAAAGGGCTACCTTGTCCCTAAAGTTCTTGAGCATGTTGTTGCCACTGCTTCAATGATGAGGAGGATCGCATATTAAATCTTCCTATACAATAAACAGTATACATATTAACTATCGAGAATCAAGCAGAAAAATAAAGGTTGAAACTACGGCGATATACCGAGTTTCTGGTAGATCTTCAGCTTATTTGCTTCAACAGTCTTCTGAACATCAGCGAAAAGGTTGTTTCCATGAGAGTCTATGGCAATTGCCAGGGGACCGAATTCTTGAGCTTCGAAAACCCACATTGCCTCAGGCATGCCTAAGTCGTACCATTCAACGCTCTTGACGCTTTTTATGGCCTTTGCAGCTAGTATTGCTGCACCTCCAGTGAAGGCACCGTAAACGGCTCCGTACTTTGCCAGGGCATCAGTCGTTTTCTTGCCCATCCCGCCTTTGCCTATTACTACCCGGACCTTGAAGTTCTTTATGAACTCGTCTTCAAACAAGTCCATCCTCGTGCTTGTCGTCGGCCCAGCTGCCACGGCAATCCACTTGTCGCCTTCCTTGCTCATGACTGGCCCGCAGTGAAAAACAGCTAGTCCTTCAAGATCCAGCGGCAGTGGTTTTCCTTCTTTGAAGTATTCTAGAGCTCTTCGGTGAGCCTGATCTCTCGCAGTTACTATTGTTCCAGTTACGTAGAGCACATCGTTTACTTTCAGCTTGCGGACATCTGCCTCTGAAATTGGAGTTTTAAGTTTGTAGACAGCCATCTTTTTCACCTCACCATTTCAGTTTATGGGTCAAATATTCGACTGTTCCATCAGAGCTGATCCGTGCGGAAGCCCTTCTAGCAGCCCAGCAGTTGAAGGCCACAGCAGCCGGAAAAGAGGCAGGATGCCTGAAAGCAAAGTCAATGTGCACACCCAAGACCGTGGTTCTTCCGCCCAACCCCATGGGACCGATTCCGGTCATGTTTGCCGCCTCGAAAATCTCCTTTTCAAGTGCAGCAATCTCCGGGTCAGCATTGTGCTCGGTTAGGGGTCTCAGCAAAGCTTTCTTTGCCAGCTTCATGGATATGTCAGCTCCGCCGCCCATTGCAACGCCCAGAATGTTCGGAGGGCATGGTTGGGCGCCTGCTTTTACCACGGCATCAACGACAAACTTTTTCAGTCCCTTTATGCCTTCGCCTGGCACTATCATCCCACCTACACAGACGTTTTCAGATCCTCCTCCTTTCGTCATCACAGTCAGCTCCAAGCTGTCTCCGGACGCTATCTCCCAGTTCACGTAAGGTATGTATCTTCCAGTATTGTCACCGCTGTTCTTCCCGTTGAACGGGTTTACCGCATTTGGACGCAGTGGGACTTCCTTTGTGGCTCTCCTCGCGGCATTTATCAACGCTTCCTCAATCTTGTCTAGACCTTTCACCTTGTCTCCAGCTTTCACGTAATAGATGATCGTGCCAGTGTCTTGACAGACAGGTGCCTGATACTTCTCTGCAAGTTCAATGTTATCTAGAATTGTTTTTAGTTGGGTCTTGCCTGGCTCTATTTCTTCAGCATAGGCTTTTTTCAACGCTTGTTTGACGTCTTCTGGCAGATAGATCACAGCCTGCTTTAGAATGTTGAAAGCCACGTTTTCAACGAGTTTTGCTGCTTCCAAAGTATTCTCCCTCGTATTTTGGCGGATTTCTATGAAAGAACCGTGTACTTATAGCTTGTCTTGCGGCATCTAGGAAACGTAATGGTATGCCCAAGAAAGTGCCATGCACAAAATCGGAGACTTCAGAAAGCCTGACAGAGACTCACTTTAACTCAACTCTCTACGGATTGGCTACTGGAGTGTCTCGCTTGTTTTAAATACGGCGAGCATTTATGTTTCATGCGTCAAGATGGGGAAAAGTCGATGACAGAGGAAGAGGTAAAGGAAAGCCCTGAAAAGAAAAAGTATGAGTTCTTGGAGGATCTGCCCGGAGTCGGTCCAGCTACGGCACAGAAACTGAAGGAAATGGGTTATCACACTATTGAATCTTTGGCCATGGCAACCGCGCGCGAGTTGGAGCCCGCAGGGATAAGCGAGAAGAAAGCTTGCGTAGTAATTGAAGCCGCTAGGTCATCCATCGGTGTCTCTTTCATTAGAGCAGATGAACTGCTTAGAATGCGGAAGGATGTTTTGCGCTTGACAACTGGGAGCAAGGTTCTGGATATGCTTGTTAATGGCGGGTTGGAAACCCAGACAATTACGGAGTTTTACGGCGAGTATGGCACTGGGAAAAGCCAGATGTGTCATCAGCTGTGTGTGAACGTTCAGTTGCCTCCTGAACGCGGCGGACTTGGTGGTTCAGCATTGTACGTTGACACGGAGAACACTTTCAGAACTGAACGAATTGTGTCCATGTCCAAGCATTTGGGGCTTGACCCGGAGGAAGTTGTTAAAAACATCATCTATGCTGAGGCTTATACTTCGGATCATCAAATGTTCCTGCTTGACAACGCTGACGAAGTGATTAAGCAGAACAACGTCAAACTGATCATCGTTGACTCGCTAACCGCCCACTTTAGAAGTGAATATCTCGGACGCGAAATGCTGGCTCCCAGGCAACAGAGACTGAACAAGCACATGCATAAGCTCATCGGTTTGGCCAGAGCCTTCAACGCCGTGGCGGTCGTCACAAATCAGGTCATGGCTAAGCCAGACGTGTTTTTCGGTGATGCCATCCACCCCATCGGCGGTCACATTGTCGGTCACACGAGCCACACCCGGTTCTATCTGCGAAGAGCGGCACATGGCCCTATACGCATAGCACGCTTAGTTTCAAGCCCGTATCTGCCCGAGGGAGAAGAAATATTTAAAGTAACTGAGAACGGCATAGAAGATGCTTCTGAAGAAGAGAAGACGAAACCTCGTGGTCGTTGAAGATGCCTATTCCCTCGGCCCTAGTCACAAGATATTTTCAGCTTCTGGCAAGCAGACAGTTTACTGAAGCCGAGCGTGAGTTGGATAGGATCAAGCAGAAGATGCAGAAGACAGAATGGAATAGAGGCTATTTCAGGGCTCTTTACGGTATGCTCCTGTCGCGCAAAGCAAACGGTGACGCCTATGCGTTTTTCGCAAAACTGGACTTGGCTGACAAAGCGGCCCTACACTATTACAGGCGCGAGTTCCTAGATCACGTGGGAAACAGGCTTCACGGAGATTTTGACCGCGGATATTTCTCAGCTTGGGCAGACGGTATGCGTGTTTTCAGCCGATTGGATGTTGCAAGCATTCCCAACGTGAATGGTCCAACTGCTGAAAAGGACAAGCTTGACACGGTCACAACTGACAAGAGCCAAGCAACCATGGAAAATTTCCTTAAAGAGGAAGAAGACTAAGGGTGTGGTCCAGCGATAATAGTGTATAGCAGGGCCCAGAAGATTATCCATGAAAGCAGGTATATGCCTATTCCCGTGGTGAAGAGCTTCGATGGCTTCTGAACCTGAGTCTTGAATTTCGACTTTATAGCGTAGTAGGAGACCAAATAAGTCAGTAAAGCAAGTGACATGCCATTCATAAAAATGTTGAATTGTACTCCGTCGTCTATGCCGATTCTATTCGTGATAGTGTTCGTTGCTATCCCGAAGCCAACGCATAAAAATGCAGCAACTATGCCCAAAGCCAACCTGAGCCAATACACTTTTTCCAAGGGTCTCATGGACTTTCAACCTTTGCAAATTATGCCTTGAATACGGATTTAAGCTTGCCTATTGCCACGTCCCACGTCATTTCAGCTTCATAGATCCTAGATTGGGGCATTGTGCACGGATGCAATGCCTGAGGAAGCTTTGAATATTTAGACTTCTTCATTCATAGTCTTCAACAGGTTTTGCAGATCTTCCTTTCCTTCGCTTTTCAAAGGTAATGCAGGTTTACGAGGGTATCCGCCTGGCAATCCCTGTAATCTCAGTGCCTCTTTGATTGCTGAAAGTTGATTGTGCTTCTTTACAAGTACTTCATTCGCGAGAGTTATGCGCTTCTGCAGTTTGCTTGCCTCTTCGTATTTGCCATTTCTGTAAGCCTTGTACAACCGGCTACATACTGCAGGAAACACGTTCGCAACCGCAATCACGGCCCCTTTGCCTCCCAACAAAAGTGCAGGGAGCGTTACGTCGGCTGCGCCCGCTAGCACCGAAATCCTGTTGCCCGCTAGCCTTATTGTTTCTGTTATCGCCCCGATGCTTCCGCTACTGTCTTTAACCCCGACTATTCCATCATTTTCAGACGCAAGTTGATGAACAATGGTTGGCTCCAAAGAAAAACCAGTAAACTTCGGAACACTATAGACAACTATTGGAATATCGACATTTTCCAAGACAGTTCTATAGTGTTCACAGATTTCGTGGTCTGTTAGTTTAAAGTAGAAGGGAGTCACTATGAGCGCGGCGTCCGCGCCTAGGTCTTTCGCGTCCTTGGTGAGCATGATGGTTTCTCTAGTGCTCATGCTGCCCGTTCCGGCGACTACTGGAATTTTTCCGTTAGCCTCATCCACAACTGTTTGGATAACCTTTCTTCTCTCTTGCCGCGAGAGGTAAGGAGCTTCGCCGTTGCTCCCACAAGGCACTAGCCCAGAGACTCCGCTTTCAAGCCAGAATGTAACACAAGCTCTAAGCGCTTTGATGTCAAGTTCACCGCCTCGCGTAAAAGGTGTTACATGCGGAACAAAGATCCCATCTAAAACAAGCTTCGGCATGTTTTTCAACAGAGCATAAAATGCCAGCATTGCTATTTAAGCGCAAGTGGAAACCGAAATAAGCCTATGGACGCACATGCTAGTTGTGAAGGATTTCCTCACCCGGCGCAAGAGTGCCTATTTATAGAGTTTTAGATCATACCTCTTAGAAGTGGTGCTCTTTGCGGAAGGAGTTTACAAGCTTTGACGTGGCTGTTGCCGTTCGCGAATTGAAAAACGAAATTCTGAACTCCCGTGTCAGCAATGTCTATCAGCCGGACAAAAAGACTCTGCTATTCAAGCTGCACAAGGCAGATGAGCCCCCGTTAAATCTGATTCTTGAGGCAGGCAAACGATTGCACCTGACTTCATATGCATTGGAAAAGCCTACGGTTCCACCGGCGTTCTGCATGGCCTTGAGGAAATACATTCGAAATGCTTGGCTGATCAGCATTGAGCAATACGAGTTTGAACGCGTTGTGACTTTAAACTTCAAGGCTAGTACGGGCGACTTGAAGCTCATATTGGAGCTTTTTGGTGACGGCAACGTTATTCTGATAGGTGCGAACCAAAAGATCCTACAAGCTCTGAACTATAAGAGAATGCGAGATAGAAATATTCTTCGCCAAGAGGTTTTTCGGTTTGCACCTGCTAGCGGAAAAAATCCATTGAAAGTCAATAGACAAGGATTAGAAGAAGAACTGAAAGCGTCTGGAAACATAGAAGTTGTAAGAGTACTTGCCCGCCATCTAGGCGTCGGAGGCACTTATGCTGAAGAAGTATTGTTGAGGGCAAAGGTTGAAAAAAGCAAGAAATGTGAAACATTGAGTCAAACTGAGACAGATGCGATCTTTGAAGAGTTACAAAAACTTCTCGCGCAAGCTTCAGAGGGCACTCTGGAACCCTTCACAGTTTTCAATGATGAAGGGGATTTTGTCGATGTCGTGCCTTTCAAGCTTCGACGCTATGAGGGAACTGGCTTCAAACTTCAACCCTGCAAGAGTTTCAATGAAGCCTTAGACGAGTCCTACACGAAGGCTGCTACTGTTGAGAAGGCATTGGCCGGCCTGGAAGTTGATCAACTGAAGAGGGAGGCTGAAAGGTTGAAGCGGATAATCGCAGATCAGCGAAATGTTTTGGCAGAAGCCGAAGCCAATGCCATCAAAAACAGGAGCGTCGGAGACACCATCTATGCTCACAACGTTGAAATGCAGACTCTTCTGGACAAGTTCTCGCCAAATAAACAAAAAGGCGGAGATTGGGATTCAGTTGTCTCTGAAATTCTTGCTCAGAAAAAAGCCGGGTTGGCTCCTGGCGTCTATTTTGAATCGATTGACAGGAAGACTTTGACGGCCGATATTTGCGTAGATGGCTTACGCTTTGGCCTGGACCTACGCAAGAGCCTGTTTGAAAACGCCGCAGGATTCTATGAGAGAAGTAAGCGAGACAAACAGAAGCTTGAAGGTGCCAAAACAGCCTTGGAAGGAACCGAGAAAAAGCTGGCAGAAGTCGAAGCCAGGATTAGTCGAGCTGAGGCTTTGAAGCAGGTTAAGCCAACTGAGGCTGTAGAAGAGCTTGCAGAGCGCAAAGTCAAGCGCAAGAATTGGTTTGAGAAGTTCCGTTGGTTTGTTTCTTCTGATGGGCTCTTGGTGGTTGCAGGTAAAGACGCAGTTTCGAACGAGGTCTTGATCAAGAAACACAGTGAGCCAGAGGATGTTATCTTTCACGCCGAGATTGTGGGTGCTCCTTTCGTCGTTGTCAAGACAGGCGGCAGACAGCCTAGTGAGCAGGTCTTGACAGAAGCTGCCGAGTTTGCAGCCTCTTTCTCAAGAGGATGGCGTGAAGGCTTCGCAAGCATTGATGTTTATTGGGTTAAACCTGAACAGCTCAGCAAAAGAGGGCCTTCTGGCCAATATGTGGCCCATGGAGCCTTTGTTGTAGACGGGAAACGAAACTGGAAGCGAAATGTCCCACTTAGAGTAGCGGTAGGTATTCTGAGCGGAAAAGAGGAAGCAACGAGCTTCATCGGTGGACCAGTTGATTCTGTTAAGGCTAGAACACAGGTCTACGTTGTGATTGCGCCGGGCGACTATGCTGGCAAGAGGTTGTTTGAGCATGTCTTGGGGACATTGTCTGGAAAAATGACTGAAAACGATCGTCGGAGTATATTAAAGGCGTCAGTCGAAAAGATAAGAGAGTTCATTCCATTCGGCGTGGGTAAGGTTTTGCCGAGTTAGATTGGAAATATCCTTGCAGACGTGTCCAGCCGCTTGTGACAATACATTCTGCATGATAGCCAAGGCACGCTGTGAGACCCTGAATTAAGAAGCTGTATATTGTATAAGGATTCGGAATTCATAAATGATATCTATCTTGAAAAGCTACGTCAGACTTCTGACCGGATATGTCTGAAAGTACTTTTGAAACACCAGCAATAATCGAACGGTCTGCATGCATCAAATGTGGTAGAAGAAACGCGACTCAGGATGACCAGCTGTGCGATAGTTGCCGGTTTATGAGAGCAATCCATAACATGGTCAAGGACAAGGAACAGTAATAGTCAGCGGTTCCGAAGGCCAAGTTATAGACCGTATGCAAGCTATGATACTAGAAAGCTCCGAATCTTTTTCTTAGACTGTCCCTAATTGCGTCAACGCTTACTTTCTCTTCTGCGGTTCGCCTATGCAAGTCTTCTTCTGTTTGAGTCTCGCGCGCCTTGATTTCCTTGTTATATTCGTCAATACCTTGATTGGTTCGCTCTATGACCTGTTTAACCCAATCGATCTTTCCCTCAATATCATCAATTGAGGTCACAAGCCTCAGCTTATCGGCCACCACAAAGAGCTTCCTATCCCATAGACGCAGACTGGCCCTCCACTCACGATCCAGAATATCCTGCCACGCATGATCTGGCACAGAATCCAGCGGCAGGTCAATAACGTATGCACTCCGAAAATAGCTGTCTTTTTTTATGTCGAGAGCGCTGACATCAATATTTTCTTTGAGCTTTACCTTCCTAGCTTCTTCTTTCACAACTTGCCCTCAACACAATACTATGTCTTCGTCCTTAAAAATTCTGTGCAACATTCGCGCATGTAACTTAGGAGACATGATTAACTGTAGCTCCAAATATGATACACGAACTGCCCTTGGAACCCAACAGTAGACCATGGTTGAGGCAGACTCCTGTCTGACAGAATTGCATTGGATTTGTGGTAATTGGGCTTTGGCGTTTTGATGGCTGTTCCTTGCCTTTCTCCTCCAGTCGATTTGCAAGGCTCTTTACATAGGAGGTGATCCGGCCGCAGGTTCCCCTACGGCCACCTTGTTACGACTTTTCCCCCCTCACGAAACCTGGATTCGACGCAGTCAAGGAAGACCACGCCTCACCCAAGAGTCGCTCGGGTGGAACGACGGGCGGTGTGTGCAAGGAGCAGGGACGTATTCACCGCGCGATAGTGACACGCGATTACTAGGGATTCCATGTTCACGAGGGTGGGTTTCAACCCTCGATCCCAACTACGGCAGGTTTTCGAGATTGCCTTCCCCTTTCGAGGTCGGAACCCATTGTACCTGCCATTGCAG
>CAYYXF010000012.1:0-21946 GCA_964475545.1 uncultured Candidatus Bathyarchaeia archaeon
GACGTATTCAGGCGATAGCTTGTCCAGAAGTAGACCATTGGTTTGAATCATGAAGCGTCTGGCTTTCACCTTGTCCATGATATGCTTGATTTCATCTATGCATAGGAGTGGCTCGCCTCCATAGAAGGTCAAAATGCAATCAGTGTCCTTTCTACAGAATGCGTCCAGCATTTTGAGATCGTAGCTTATCCTTTTGGGTAACGAATAATCAATGTTGAAATCCGGAGTATCGTATTCGAAGTCGTCGACTGCTTCGCCAAAACAATATTTGCATTGCGAGTTGCACTCGCCCGTCAGTATTACGTGAAAGAACATACGTTTCTCTCGAGTTACCTGTTCTTGTTCCTAAGTGTATCTTTCCTTAGCTTTCTTGGCCTTATCAACATACTGCCTGAGCTCCCTATCTTTGATCTGCCTCTCAGGCAAAGTTTCAGGCGCATACATCAGAGGCAGAATGGCCAAAAACAAGAAGAATGCAGCGAGTGAAAAAGCTGAAGACACAGGTATGAACTCGATGTAGGGTTCTAATGCTATCCCTAAAAAGCTTAGAATCAAGTAAGGCATTCCGCCTAGAAGGAAATATTTTTCTTTGGGCTTGTCCACAGCTAGCTCCCCCCACATGACGATGAAGAATGCTAGGGCGAACAGTCCCACCGAGATGCTGTCAACTACAACGTAAAAATACCATGAAATGATGTTGTACGGAAAAAGCCCCAGAATTGCGTATCCAATTCCGAGTGTAGCATATCCAAAAGCAATCACGATTTTTCGTCCAATAAGGTCAGAAAGATACCCCCCAACGAATGCAACAACCCCTCCGATCCCAAATTCCGCTACTGGCACAAAATATGAAAATCCGGGGCCGAAGAACCCTTTTAGCAAGGAAGCTTCAAAGTAGTTTATTATGCAATACATGATCCAAGGGACAAAGTAAAGTATAAACGCCCTCTGCTCTAGAATCGACCGATACGTGACATTTGTTCTGATTTCTTGTTTTTCTTTTGGTCGTAGAAACAGGAAAACGAGACAAGCAATTGCCCTCCACACAGCAAAAATTGCAATGTTTACAATAAATGGGAGCAAAGCAGTCGCCAGCCCTACCATTACGATTCCAATGCCTGACACCAAAAAAGTCGCTCCGGCTCGTTTCCCTCTGTTATTATCATTGTAGTCGGCAAAGTAGGCTAGAAATGAGGGGAAACCAAGTCCCAGTGATGATCCTAACAGAGAGGAAAAAAAATAGAGATAGAGTTGATCTTTTGCTATTGGCACAAAGGCGAGTAGCAAAGAAGCTGCTATGCCTGCCACCATCCATAAAACCAAGATTCTGTCTCGGTTCTTCGTCTTGTTTACCAGTGATACGCCAACGAAAGCAAAGATTAAGGCACTCAGATAATAGACCCCGATGATGTATTCAAAAAGACCATGGTCAGTAACTAGTTCCCTTAGGATTCCCTCGTAGAATATATACAGTGGAAAGAACCACGAATAGAGATTCACGACCATAATGAACCCGACAACAAATCCCTTCGATGTGAGAAAGTGGCTACTTTCCCTAAAGAGTGTCAACATATATTCTCCGTTGCCTCTTATTATGAAGAGAGCTTAAAACTCTTTATTGCCACGATTTTCCTTGCAGGCAGAGCGCCCTCTTTCTTAAAGAGGTTCTGGTAACTCGGTCCTGTTAACTCTTCGTTGGATTTGCTTCCTTGTTAACTGTCGTGGGATAGCTCATTCTGGAGATGAATATCACGGAGGTGTTGACAAAGGTGATGGCGATACTTGGTCTTCGCCTTGCAATCGAAGGTTTGCCATATATTGAATGATCTCTTCTAGATTAAGATGATAAACTAGACCATAATCAGTGACTATGAACCAATGAAGATTGAGGGCTTTTAGTCCTTCTTCGCCAAATTTCCATAGTTTCCTAGCAATGCTCTCTGGAAGAGCAATTCCATAGTGGATTTCTGGACTTGACTCACGCATTTCCGCTACAATTTCTCCTATGGCATACTGAACCAAGAAAGCCTTTTGTGGGAGTCTGTCTCCCTTTGCCTGAATGATATACTTTTGATTTCCCTTCTCAGCAACAATATCACGCTCAAAGTAGTTCTTCCTTGCAGAAACCCACTTGACTTTCCAACCCCTTTTCTCGAAAAACTCTCGTACATACTTCACTACTTCAGGTTCATCCACTTCTTTTCACTCTCATGATGTCAAGAAAGAGACGAGGTTAATGTAGGTTTTCTAATTCTCTTTCCTCGCATTCTGTATCAGGGTTGGCCACTTATTTTCTCCTTTGACCTCGATTGCGTGAATTCGGGAAATTGAGAAACTCGACAAGGAGGATACACAAGCTCCTAAACCAAGAGCAATCTCAAGAGCAATAGTAACAAACTATCAACTGTTTTCTGATGGCGTCACCCGGCAGTCAACAAGGAAAACAATCACCCAGAGTTGACAGAACCCTTAAAGGAAAAGCTTTTAAGTCAACTGTTGAACATATATACAGTTCAGAGGATGGAGAAGATGAAAACTCGAGGAATGAAGGCTCCTCCAAAGCGGGAGAAACCAGCCCGAATCAGATGGGGCTAGGCGAGCCAATAAAGTTTTCTATAGATTTTCCAGCAAGGCCATGACGGCTAGTTCTAGGTTCCGTCGTTGGTGTAATCCAGCGGCAAGTTTTACAGCTCTACAGGAGAGACTTTCCATTTCATTTCTGAGACATCTCACCTGTTGATTCTTAAGAACAGAATCAACAATCGTGTCTGCATCTCTTCTTGAAATCCTTGATTTTGACAAGATCTCCATTATGCTTTTCTTCAATACAGGATTCTGGAAGGCGTAAATCATTGGGAGGGGCAAGCACCCATTTTTCAAACGATCGACTAGTTCTTGGGTTTCAAAAAGATCAATAAACTCATCTCTTAGTGTTACCAGCGTTCCTAATATTCTTCCATATCGTGTCAAGCTTTCAACTTCCCTTTCATTTCCGTCACCAACAAGGGCACCGATTCGAGTGTGTGCTTCAATGATAGATGATTTCTTCTCCAGCATGCAAAAATACTCTTTTGGACTTGGGTTAACCTTTCCTTTGAACTTCATCTCTGCAGTATGGGCTTCGCCGACCTCGACAAACGTATCGTCTATTGCTGAAACTATTGAATCCATGGTCTTGGTTGCGATTTTCTTTGCACTCGTGTACAGTACTTCCATGCCTTTGAAGAGCATCCTGTCGCCCACAAGCAGCGCTATCTCCTTACCGAACTTCCCAAAAATGGTAAGCTTTCCGTTCTTCTTTTGCGACCCGTCTAGCATATCATCATGTATATCGGCAGCTGCCGTGAGGAATAACATCGGGACCTGCATCAATATTGAATCTTCTTCGCTTCCCCCAACTGCTTCACAGGCAATAGCGATGATTCCCGGGTGAAGAACGTCATTCCAGTTCTTCGCGTAGTATTCTAGTGCCTGACGTAAATGCCTGTTTTTTACGTTTTCAGTCGAAAGTTGCTGTTTTGCAATTCCAAAAGCCCTGACGCTCTTTCCTTCCAAAACCTCAAGGATGCCTTTTATCAAGCGAATTATCCCTGTCTTCAGCTTTTATCGCGGCGCATACATATAAATGACTTTTACATACTATCATTAGGTTTTTCAGACTAATATGACCCTTCCTGGCAATCTTGGGTCGCGTTCCAAGAATCTGACCTCACGAACAAGACAGACTTCACCGAGAAAGGTCAATGGGCGAGATCGTTAACCGAGCGCAGAGTTTCCAAAGAAACGATACGAGCAGAATCAGGTTATTTGACATCTTTGCCATCCAATTGTTGTCTCAATACCTCGCTGTATGCGTCGAGGTATTCCTTGCCTTTCTTCGTTATCGTGTATACTTTTCTTGTTCTTCCACCCTGTTTCTGTCTTTGGCTTATTAAGTAGCCTTTTTTTTCTAAGGCATTCAGTAGAGGGTAAAGTGCACCATGCCTTACTTTTACGCCGAATTTTGCTTCTGCCTGCTTTTTTATCTTGTAGCCCCACATAGGTTCTGTCTGAATTAGCCTCAATATTTGGATGTCTAGCAGATTTCTGACTATGCGTTGTACAAGTTCTTTCTTGAAAGTTTCTGTCAATTGCTTCACTTGTTGATGTGTACTTTCTGTGGTTTTTCCTATTTAAGTTATGTACAGGCTCAGCTGTTTGATTATGCTTGATTATGCTTCTTTATGCCTGCGGTAAGCATGAACGTTTATATCGGCGTTTATGCTATATAGAGTCTCAAGATATGTCTATCAGAGGACATATCGTATCCGTGTAGAACACAGATACAGAGGGAAAATATAGATGATGAATAACACACGAGAAGTTCAAGCCAAACTGATGAAAGGCTTACTAGACCTAATCGTTCTACAATTCCTGAATGGAACACCCATGCATGGCTACCAGATAATCACAAAGATCCGTAGAACCTTCGGAGTGTACTTCGGACCAAGCACGATCTACCCGCTGCTAGGAACCCTGGAGAAGAAGGGATACGTAAAAAGCCAATGGAACATGAGCAATGAGCGCCCAAGAAAGGTCTACATGCTTACGACTGAAGGCCAGAATCTGCTAAACTTCACTGAAGATTCGCTCAATTTCATATGCAAGAAACTGAACACGCCTGGACTGGCAAAGGAGGCGTTGGCAGAAGCCATCCCTCACAATGCGCTGCGACCATTCTTGAGGAAGATCGAATCAACGAAACCTGCGATCTAACTCCAAATCCTCCCATCCTTTGTTAAAGAGTGTCGCGCGGCTGAGCCCATAGCAAAGCAAGCCTTTCAGATTCTAGCATAAGACATCATTCCTACTGTAGGTCCGCCACACTACGTCAAAGGTGTATTCTCGGAAAAGGCCCACATCCTAATCCATGGATGCATTATCTTACCGATGAGCAGCCGAGGCTTCATCAAGAACGGAGCTCTTGCAATAAAAGGCGACAGAATAGCCTTTGTGGCTACTTTAACCTATCTCTCTCCACTTTTCATGAAGTGTGTTTCCAACAAACGTTTATTTGCGCGCTTTGAGACTTTCCATCTTGGATTAGGGAGCCGCGCATGTCTGTTTTGTCAACCAACACGCTCAGACGACTTTCCCTCGGTTTTTCCACGTTAGAAAATGCTTTTCAAGGGTTTGAACTTGGCGATTTTGGGGTTTTGCGCGGTAACGCTGCTTCTTTCATGTGTTTTGCTCTATCGGTTAGAGCTCAGCTTCCGCTTAGGCGAGGCGGTTTAGGCTCTTCGATTGTTTTTGTTGACGGTGGCAACACCTTCAATCCGTATTTGGTGACGGGAATTGCTCGTGAATATTGCTTAGATTCAAGGGCAGTTCTTGAGAAAATTCATGTTTCACGTGCTTTTACCGCATATCAACTTTCATCATTAATTCGTGAAGACTTGGATTCTGCTTTGAAAAGCAGCAAAGCTGAATTGTTGATTGTTTCAGATATCACCTCTTTGTTTTTAGATCGTGACGTTCCGAAGATTGAAGCTGAAGAACTCTTCATTAGAGTTTGCGCGAAACTTTCTGAAATCGCAGAGAAGAAGCAAACGATTGTTGTTGCAAGCTATTTTCCTGAAAGACGTTCAATGCGAGACTTGCTTTTTGAGACAGTACTTTTTGCAAAGTGCAATATTTCAATCAGGATGGAAAAAACAGGCGAAGCTGTGGCTTTTTCTCTAGAAGATCATACACAGCTTAGAGCTTTCAACATGGCCTTCACATTGGACAAGAACTCTTTAAACTCTTTTATGGGGGTGTAAATTTTGGGAAGGACCGTTCCATCCTATAGGCAGGCATTGGAAACAGAAATCAATCGCTGGGAAGCTTTTCGCAAAGCTTTGCGTGGAAAAGACATTGAGGCTTTTGATACGATGATGAACATGTGCAGAATGCACGCGTCTGCTGCTGGCATGGCAACAAGGCCTATTCTTTCTGAGGCGATGTTCATGTCAATCCTGCTTGGCCTACAGAAGGAGCTTATGGAGATTAAAGAGAGCCTTGAGCACTTGGAAAGACAGCTTCGTCAAGCTTAATCCTGTGCGAGGCTGGTTGTTTGATGTTTACCCTTCAGGCGCAAATGAAATTGTAGTGTGGATTATTGCAGAAAACGGGAAACGCATCAGACTTGTCGACAAGTACGCTCACAGAATCTACGTTTCTGGAGACTTCTCGGAGCTTAAGAGTCTAGCTGAGAAAATTAGGAATAGCCAGTCAATTGTGGGCTGGCGTTTTGTTCAGAAACATGCTGATTTCATGGATGCGTTTGCACAGAAGGTTTTGGAGATTGAACTGAGTGATAATGAGCAAGCGTTGTTTTTTGCTAGAACCTTGCTCGGAGCAGACGGGTATGAAGGATTTCGGCTGTGCAACGTTGACGTTCCGGTGTCTCAAGCTTACTTATATGATAAAGATGTGTTTCCGTTAGCTCACGTTATGGTTGTTGATTCGGGGAAAAGGCTTAGCTACGATTTGCTTGACTCCGTTGAGAAGGTTGACTATCAAATTCCGCCTCTGCGCTCGCTGCAACTTAGCGTAAGCGTGCAAAAGGAAGGTGTTGCGCAGAAGCTTAGCGATAGGATAGACAGCATAACCTTGGAATGCGACAATAAGTCAATAGTCGTCAGCAGTGGGGATGAGAAGGAGAAGCTTCTCGAGCTTGTCAAAGCTGTGAAGGAAATTGATCCAGATTTGGTTCTTACTGAGGGCGGAGACTCTTTTTTGCTGCCATATCTGGCTTATCGAGCCTTTGTCAACGGTATCCTAGAAGATTTTGTTCTGGGCAGAGATAGCGTTCCTTTAAAGGCTAACAAGAGCCGAGGGCAAACATTTTTTTCTTATGGAAGAGTCTACCATAAAGCGCCGATGCAAAGGCTTTTTGGCAGAGTTCACATCGACGTGAACAACACGTTCATTTATACCGCATGCGGCTTGGATGGACTGATTGAGGTTTCTAGGACCTGCAGGGTCCCACTTCAACGGGCTGCGAGGGCGTCTATAGGAAGTATAATGTCCTCTTTGCAGCTTTACACTGCATGGAAAAACGATATCCTCATCCCGTGGAAGAAGGGTGAGCCTGAATCTTTTAAGTCAGCGTGGGAGCTGCTGGTTGCTGATCGTGGAGGGTTTGTTTTTGAACCTAAGCTGGGTTTTCACGCTGATGTTGTGGAAGTTGATTTTACCTCTATGTTTCCGATGCTGATGTGGACACGTAATATTTCGGCCGAGACTGTTCTCTGCAAGTGCTGCCCAAATTCTAGTTTACGCGTGCCGGAGCTCGGGTACAATATTTGTGAGAAAAGGCGCGGTATTGTGCCTAGAACGTTGGATTTGCTTCTGAAGAAACGCTTACGGTACAAGAATCTGATAAAGGAGGGTGAGAGTGAGGAGTTAAAGCATGTTTATAACATGCGTCAGTCGGCTCTCAAATGGATTTTAGTCACCTGTTTTGGTTATTTGGGTTACAGAAATGCGCGTTTTGGAAAGGTTGACGCTCACATTGCCGTGTGCGCCTTTGCTCGCGATGCGCTGTTGAAAACAGCTAGAATGGCGGAGGAGCACGGTTTCGAGGTTATCCACGGCATTGTGGATTCTTTATGGTTGAAAAAGCAGGGATTTTCACCTAAGGAAATTGCAGAGTTTTGCCGCAAAGTTTCAAGCGCGATAAATGTTCCTTTAGAAGTCGAAGGGAAATACCGTTGGATCGTTTTTCTTTCCTCAAAAACGCTGGAAGGTGTTCCGGTGCTTAACAGGTATTATGGCGTATTTGATGATGGCGAGATAAAGCTGCGGGGAGTTGAGGCAAGGCGCAGAGACACGCCTTATTTTATGGTTAAGGCTCAGATGGACGTTATCAGAATGCTCGCAGATGCCAACAGTCTTGAGAGCTTTAAGAGAAGAATACCTGAGTCTCTGCATATCTTGGGTGAATATGCTGTCAAGTTGATTAAAGGGCAGGCTGATTTACAAGAACTCTTGATAACCAAACGGCTGTCAAAAACCCCTTTAGGTTATGATCATGATGTTTTCCAAGCTATTGCAGCAAAGCAGTTAGAAAAGGCTGGTTTTGAAGTGAATGCAGGACAGACTGTCCAGTATTTGATTCTTAATGCTAAAGCCAAACAGGCTAACCAAAGAGTCATCGCTGCTCAAATGCTGAAGCCGAATATGCATTATGATGTTGACGAATACTTGAAACTGTTACTTTCTTCAGGTGAAACTTTGTTTGGAGTTTTTGGATATTCTAAAGAGGGAATTCAAGCCGAGGCATTGCATCACGAAAGGCAGACTATGATCTTGTGAAAATGCAGTTAATCTTATCTCTCTGATCGGTCATTGTATGTGGTTCAGCACGCATGGTGTAGGAATGCCACCTATAATTCAGATCAAGAACCTCACAAAAAAATTTGGAAACCTCGTCGCAGTTGACCACTTGGACTTAGAAATCCAACAGGGCGAAATCCTTGGCCTTCTCGGACCCAACGGCGCAGGCAAAACGACTGCCATCCTCATGCTTGCAACAGTCATCAGGCCCACAGAAGGCACGGCTGTTGTCGGCCAATACGACATACGAAAGCAACCTGACAAAGTCAGAGGCCTACTGGGCATATGCTTTCAAGAGCCTAAGATGTTATGGGTCAGCACGCCTTGGGACGTGGTTAACTGGCATGCCAAAGTATGCGGACTTTCCACCTCAGAACGGAAAAGAAGGGTCAAAGAAGTGCTAGATGCAGTTGACATGTGGGAGCCCAGAAAGAAAAACGTTCATGCACTCTCAGGCGGAATGCGCAAACGAGTTGAAATGGCCAAAGTATTGGTTCAAAGACCTAAAATAGCGATCGTTGACGAGCCGACAGCCCAGATTGACATAGTTGGCAAACATAGAATATGGAACATGCTTCTCGAACTTCGGGACGAAGGAAGCACGATCATTCTTGCCACGAACGAGCTTTACGAAGCTGACCAACTTTCAGACCGTGTTGGAATACTGCACAGAGGGAAATTGCTAGTGTGCGACACTCCTAAGAAGTTAAAAGATAGCATCCTGGGCGGCGACATCGTGGACATCGAGCTTGGACAAGACGCATCGGCTGAAATCATCCAAGACCTCAAGGGCCTGAAGGAAGTCGTAGACGTTATGCAGGTCAAGCCGACCAACCTGCGTCTCTACCTGAACAAAGTGGAGGAGATCGTTCCGCAGATAATGGGCTTGTTCTCGAAGAGAAATGTGCACATCAATTCCATACGCATGAGCGAACCAAGCCTTGACGACGTGTTCGCACATTACACTGGCCTGACGATTGAAGAAGCCCAAAAAGATGAAAGGTGAATCATAAACGAACAAGCTTCTGCTCGTAATTGAGAGAGATGTTCGCCTCTTCTTTCAGTACAAGTTCCTTATCATAATGCGTGCCATCTGGTTTGTTTCACAAATAGCACTCTTCGGTCTGATCGCGTCGCAGATGATTAACACTCAAGAGATTCCGGATTACTTCCACTATTATGTTGCTGGGCTTTCGGTGATGACGCTCTACTCAGCCGCAATATTCATTGGCTTCGATATTTACGAAGAAGCCGAGCACGGCGTGTTCGAATATCTTCTAAGTCTGCCCGTCTCTAGAAGACAGCTGGTACTAGGCAGATCAATAGGCGGGGGACTCAGATCCTTCATATATGTTGGCCCACTGATAGTGTTTTCTCTATTCGTGATCGGTGCCATCAACCCGTTGAGCTTCGCGGTTTCACTGATTGCACTCTTTCTATTCTCCTTCGGCGTTTCAGGCATGAGCATCACAATAGCCGTGCTGATCAAGTCCAGCGACCGGTTTGACATACTGATGGGCGTGTTAGACGCGTTGATGGTACGTTTGAGCACGGCCATGTATCCTTTGGCATTTGTCCAAAAGGCGAATCCGTTCTACGGCTGGGCCACAAGCTTCAACCCCATAACTTTCGCGGCAGACCTCTTCAGATGGGGTACTGGTTTAGAAGCGATAATAACACCTCAAAATCCTCTGCTGCCCTTCCTTGGAGTCGTCGCCTTCTTCGGCCTTTTCACTCTCCTGGGCGTAACAATCTATGAAAGAATGATTGAAGGTGGAGGCTGGCAATAGGTGAAGGGCATAATCCGAATGGTTGAGCATGATTTCAGGAATTTCTTCCGTTACAAATGGTGGCTTGTAGGCTTGATCAGCATGAACCTGACAGACCTCTTCATAATGGCCATCGTTTACAATACCATCCTAAACCCGAGCCTTTCCGCACAAATTGGGGGGTACTTTAACTTCTTCGCGCCGGGGTTGGCCGTGACTGGTCTATTCGCCTCAGCCTTCATGATTGGACGGGAAATCAACATGGAACGCCGAAGGGAAGTGCACCATTACATGCTGAGCTTACCGATGACGCGGCTGGAATTGGCCATTGGGCGCGTTCTTTCCGGAGGATTACGGGGCATGCTGTACATGTCCCCACTTTTGCTGACGTGTTTCATCTTCTTGGGCTTTCCAACAATATCGCAGTTGCTGTTAATCCTTGCAGTTCTCTTTATGCTTGCTATCGGCATTTCCGGCCTTAGTATTGCGATCGCTGTTTCTACGTCAAGCCTTGAGAAATTCATAACTGCGAGAGGACTTGTCTACTATACGCTCTTCTTCTGCAGTAGCGTTTTCTACCCACTCTCGCTAATTCAAAGCCTAGGGGCCAGCGGAAAATTCCCGATGGCCTTGGTTACACTGGCTGAGATCAACCCTTTGAGCGGCGCCTCAGACATGATCCGATCCTTTCTGCTGCCTGGCTACTCTTTTTCCTATACCTCAATACTCAACGTCGCGGTTTTCTCAGCAATTTTCACGTTTGGCGCGGCTTTTGCCTACATGAAAATATTGGAGCGCAAATGATACTGGGTTAGATTTATGAATGTGAAGAACGTATCTTTCTCTCTTCATCCTCCAGATGGACATTAGGGTTGAACCTGAATGGCTGATGTGAAGGCTATCTTTGAGCCCCGCAATGTCGTTCTGATAGGCTCGAGCAAAATTCATGAAAAGGTGGGCATGGCTTCTCCGCAACTCTTCCGCGGCGTAATTCATAATATGAGAAAGTTCTTTCGTGGAAAAGCGTTGATTGTAGATGTGGAAGGAGAGATCGGCTGTGAAAGCTTGGATAAGCTGCCGGAAATTCCGGATCTTGCAGTGATTATGCTTCCGCCGACGCCTTCGATTGTACAAGCCGAAAAATGTGCAAAAAAAGGAGTAAAGGCCCTTGTTTTGATTACCGGAGGGTACAAAGACAGTCAACGGCAGCAACTTCTCAGACTTGCAGAGAAATACTCCGTTAGACTGCTCGGACCGAACACCATTATGGGCGTAATAAACACGGCAAACGGGCTGAACACAACATTTGAAAGAAACGTTATGCCGAAAAAAGGCGACATCGCCGTCGTGTCCCAAAGCGGAGGCGTTGGCGCATGTCTTATTGATTGGGCATGCTATTATGGCTTCGGAATAAGCAAGTTCGCGTTCGTAGGCGACAAGGTAGACGTCGATGATGTTGACTTACTGCAATACTTGGGCAATGACAACAACACTCGAGTGATTTGCCTCTATATGGAAGGAATAAAGAACGGTCGAGAGTTCATAGAGCAGGCAAAAAAAATTGCCAAGAAGAAACCGATTCTTGTTCTGAAAGGAGGCGTAACGCAAGAGTCAGCTCAAAGAGCCAGATCCCACACGGCATCGATAGCCGGGTCAGACGAAATTTTCGACGCTGCTTTCAAGAAAGCTGGAATAATAAGAATCGAGAATATTGAAGAGCTCATGAACGCTGCTGTAGCCCTCTCTAAGCAGCCACCCATGCTCGGAGACAATGTGGCTATCGTGAGCAATGTAGGCGGACCTGCGATCCTGGCCGGAGACGCCGTGGTCCAACACAATCTGAAGCTTGCGACGTTGACTCATTCTACGAAACAGAAAATTGAAAGCTTGTATCCCGGCGTGGATGCAACAAATCCGATAGACATGATTGCTGATGCCCGGGCTGAACGGTACGAGAAGGTGCTGAAACTTGTGCTTGCAGATCGCAACGTGAACGGAGTGTTGGTCATCAACATGCTGAAATCCACCTTCTTCGAACCAAAGGACGCAACAGTAATTGCCAAAGCAGCCTCAAAATACCCAAACAAGCCGGTTGTAGACGTGCCTGCTGGTGGAGAAGACTTCGAAAAGGTTCACAGAGTGTTAAGCGGAACAAGCATACCGGTTTACAACTTGCCCGACAAAGCTGCAAAGGTTCTCAAGGTCCTGAGAACATACGGCATTGTCGCTGGAAAGCACTAACTATATTTCGCACAGGCCTAGATTCTATTCTTGGTTGCCCCTTCTCTTAATGGTGAAAGCTTGGTCGTGCATCCAGAAAAGCAATGTGAGAAGCTGCCTAGGCAAATTCTCGAGTTCAGCAGGCGCGTAATAAGTCCAGGCCAAATCAAAGCTGCTTGCATATACAGTGAAAGCGACTTAGGAGTAGCTGCTGCCAAAACGGTAGTTCAAGCTTTGATAGTAGTTCGCGATTTTCAACCCAAGCTCATGAACTACGTGAAGGTTCTGGATGAGAGGAACGTTGCTATTCTTGCTGCTGACGAATGGGTCTTCGAAAGAGACGTAGACCGAGGCTTCCTCGGCGAAGCCTTAGCATGGGGACTGATACTACCCTATTATTCATTGACAAATAAAGTATACTTGCACGATCAAGAGGTCAAACTAAAAAAACGCCTGATTCTAGAATTGTTGGAAAACCTTGTATTGGATTTCCCAGAGCTCTCCCACACGTTGTGTATTAAGCCAGAATATTTCATGTACCAAGCTGCCCTGAGCAGAGCGAAGCTCTTCCCTCCGATTACCCACAACATGCTAGGTTTCCTGCGAAAAGGCACTGACAGACGGGGCATCAGAGAAACGCTAGTCGGGTACTTGGAAGCATTAAAGCACTTGGAGAAGGAGCATGCAATCAGTTTCTCAGATGGTTATGCGATAATATCTGAAGATTTCATCTCAAATGCGCGAAGTCCAAAGACACGCTTGACAAATCTGTCTAGAACCTTGCCACGAACCCTGTTCACCTCCGCACTTGGGATTTTCCCAAAGATCCTGGACATTCTATCCCAAAATAGGGAAACGCTGTTCAAGCTCCAGAAGACCGAAAAGGATGCGGCGATGATAAACCAAGTTGAATCCCCTGAAGAGTATGTGTTTGTTCCTACGGCCTCAGGATTAGTCCCTCTGAGCAGCAGGCTTGGCATCGAAGCAACTACAAGAAAAATCCTTTCAATGAGCAAAGACGAAGAAATCGATATCAAGGCAATTGGCGGAGTCCTAAATGATGTTTTCCTCATAAAAGCCCCTACTAAATATGGCGAAAGGAAGCTAGTCGTAAAAAAGTTTAAAGATTGGTCTAGTTTCAAGTGGTTCCCCCTTGCGTTGTGGAGCATTGGGACAAGAACTTTCGCGATTTTAGGTCGCTCAAGGCTTGAGAAGGAGTGCGCCATAAACCGACTTCTGCATTCAAAGGGTATCGAAGTTCCGAAGCTTCTGTATGTCAACTCCGATGAACGTCTGGTTTTTATGGACTACATAGAAGGTGAAACCGTGAACAATGTCATAAGGAGACTTGCGGGTCCGAATAGAGGCAAGAAAGCGAAGAAAGACTTGAAGATCATAGAAAGAGTCGGAAAAAGGCTTGCCAAGGTGCATGCGATTGGCGTCTCATTAGGCGATACCAAGCCCGAGAACATGATTATTGGCAAGAATGGCGAAATCTATCTAATGGACTTCGAGCAGGCTTCCAGAGGCGGCGACCAAGTTTGGGACGTCGCTGAATTTCTGTACTATGCCGGACATGACATTCCTCCCCTTGCTCAGAAACGAATTGCTGAGACAATAGCAGAAACATTCATCGTGGGTTACCTGAAGGCTGGAGGAAAAGGGGAAACTATCAGGAAAGCTGCAAACCCGAAATACACCAAGGTTTTCAGCATTTTTACGTTGCCACACATAATCCTTTCCATCTCAAACACTTGCAGGAAAGCCCTTACGTTTGAAGCATAGAAATAAGGCAAAAATGAAGTAGAGACTCCATTCAGCGTTGTTTGGTTTGTGCGTTATGCACGTCTCAGCATTTTATGGATACCCTCGCTAATTCCTACGCCCAGGAAGGGAAAGAACACACCCGCGATTAAGAATGTCGGAAGCACAGGTTGGGCAATCTGGGCGCTTGTAGAGCCTTCATACTGAACACTTATCGTTATGCTTATACCCAGAAGTGCCATGAACACGAAAAGCAACGCAATCAGCACAAAAGATACGAAAGGGGGCTTGAAAAGGTCATAGAAGTCGTGGGAACTCGTCCGCCTAACGGTCAACCACCACATGATGCCACCAGGAATCATTAGCGCATAGATCAATCCAAGAAAAGCCACGCCTACACCTATGTAACGTATGAGAGAGAAACCCCAGAAGCCAGGGTTGGCCAAAACTAAGAGAAAGCCCGCAAAGCCTATGAGAATTGTGTCTCCTGCTCGGAATTGTTTTGGTTCAGTTGTTTTCTCTGGGAATTTCTGGAGGATCTGCAATGCTAGGATGCCCTTATCTGTTAAGTGATATTTTCCATTGCCGTCTTTCTCGATCAGGTCGCCCATAATCTTCAGATGATAGTTCAATTTGCCAGTGTTGGTAATGCCTGTAGCAGTCATTAAGTCCACGTAGCTCAACTTCTCCTTGTCATGAAGTATGAGGACTATTTTCCGTCTGATTGGATGCTTGAGAATGTTGTGAAGAGAGTCGATATTTACACTCACGTGAGTCAAATCCCTTTTCATTCAGAAATAAGGTAGAGCATCTGATTTAAGCGTATTTGACTAAGAATTTTATCAGATATTTATCATTCGAAGCTAACGGCGTTCGCCATTTTTCCTGCGTGCCTGTCTCGTTCTCACATGCTCGTATAGGGTTTGAACTGCCACGTGTCCCTTTGCGCGTACAAATTCCTGAGTATTCCAGTGGCCTTTTCTCTGTCTATCGTCAATAGCAGTTTTGCAATGTGTTTGCACAGTTTTCTGGTTGACAGGATCTTGCCCCAGTCAGCGCAATCGTGCAAGATAATGCTGTTTTTGAGATCTATGATTATGTGGTACTCTCTTATGGCAGCCTCAATATTTTCCCCTGTTACTTTTTGGATTGTTAGTTCTTCGTTTCCGATGTCTAGGGCCCTTTCGAGTCTCCCGGGCGCGACGAAATAACGCAGCAAGTTTTCAAAGTTCATTTCCGTTGGTTCAGCGAAAGCCTCGAGCTTGAACTCTTTGATCTTGCTTCGATCCTTGAAGTAGTTTTCCACTTTGGTCTTGGCTGCTTTTTGTTGAGGCGTCAGGATGCCTAACATTTCCAACACTTGGAGGCAGTTCTCTACGGCGTAGCCATGATAATGATTGTTGAAGTAGCCATAGACTTTGTCGGCCTTGCGCGTGGTTTCTTTGAACTTTGGAATCCACGGTTCCAGTTCTTCAGCAGGGTATCGATAGTTGTACCAAGGCCTTGTGCCGCGACCATGCCAACGGAAATATGCGATGTTGGAAGTCACGTGAACTTCCGGCGGGAGAAGTGGTTCGTCAACGACGGTGTAGGCAACCTTGTACTTTTCCAGCAGGGTCCATGTCTCCTGCCTCATCCATGAATGGTCTCGAAATTCGACCGCAAACCTGACTTGAGTCGGCAGCATTTTGAAGAAGGCCTCCATTTCCTTGGGTTGATAGGTAAGCCTAGGTGGAAGCTGTACGAGCATGCAACCAAGTTTTCCGCTAAGCCAAAGTGGCTCCATGACTTCCACAAACCTCTGCAAGTCCTCTTCAACCCCTTGGCTCAGATCCAGCTTCTTTTCATGCGTGATCAGTTGAGGCAGCTTAGCCGTAAACACGAAGCCTTCTGGAGAGTATTTGGTCCAACCCATAACCATGCCTTTCGACGGGTATCGGTAAAATGTCGAGTCTATTTCAACTGTCTTGAAGACTTTCGTATAAGCTCTAAGCAGGCTTTTGTCTTCTTTCGTGTAGAACGGGCCCACCCACTCCTTATAGCTCCACCCAGACGTGCCGAGGAAAACTTGATTTTCTGTCATTCTTATCACTTGACTGCAGATTTGAGGCTGTCAATGATTTCGTCTACACTGTCGTAAGTCTTTTCCGGAAGCTGCTGTAAGAAGTCTCTGGTGTGAACTCTCCTGTCTTGGCTAAGGTCGAAGAGTTTCCATCCTTGACTGCGCATTATTTCCTGCTTTGTTGACGGAAATCTGGCATCTTCACTTATGACTTCCTCCAATGAGGAAATTCCCTCCGACCCTGTCACTTTCGGAAACCTGCCTGTTTGCTTGTAGATTTTTAGCCTCGCAGCGTCTTTATACATTCTGACGAAGTGGAAGCTCATTGCTATCTTTTGAGCATTGGAATTTGAGACTTTGTTGTCAATTTCCGCCAGTTCTTCGTCAGTGGGCTGGTAAATGTTGTGCTCTCCCTTTCCGAAAAGTCGTGAATAGAGAATATCCGAGCCGTAGGCGGGCATTTCGCCTTTTGAAACGTCGGTGCAATGTATCATATCATGTTCCTGCATGACACGCAAGAGCTCGACTGGAAGCCTAGAGGGCTGAGCGCCTCTAATTTCCAAGGCCAGTCTAAGCTTTCCAAGATCTGCGGCAGAAACAAGGTTGTGGAGTTCACTGATCAGTGCCTGAGTCAGCTGAAAAGATGCTGGAATTTGAATATGTAGAATCTCAGCGTTTAATATGCTGCAGATTTGTTTCATTTTGTCGAATGTTGCGAGCGTCTCTTGCGTAAGTTGAGGCTTTTTCCCTTGCGCCACGCTACGATGAGCTCTCACTGCGAACTGGAAATCAGATGGAACGAGCTGCCTCCACTTTTTCACTTCCTCTAGAGGTGGTATTTGGTAGAATGTCGAATTTACTTCCACAAAGTTGAAGGCTCGAGAATACGAGGCTAGAGGACGGAGTCCGGGAACGTTGAAATACGCCCATCCGCCTGTGCCGATCAAATACTCCTTCAAAACTCTTCTCTCACAGGGTAATACTGTATTTCGCCTAAATAAGTGGCGCTGCAATTACATGTTCTTCACTAAAAACTTGCCTGCAACGACTTCTGCGGTTGTCCACATTGCTTCAAACCTCTCTTTTCAAGTGTAGAAAAATGTGGTGGAGACCCCACGTAAGTTTGTTCAGCCTAGCTTCATCGCCTGACTGACTCTTTTGGGCATGTGTCAGCCAAATTGCTTCCTAATCAATGGGTAATTGTCCTGATTGTCTTGATCTATTATGTATGGAGTGTCTCCAATTCCGTCCCCGTTTGAGTCTCCTCCATTGTAGTTACTCCAGTAGTTGCCTTCCAAGCCGTTGTCCCACGCATTATGTGAATCCATAGTCCAAGCTTGTTCGCTGTTGTTAATGAAAACGTTATGGTTGATCATGTTGTCGTTCGACCCGCTAATGAAAATGCCTCCATCGTTGTCTTCGATCGTGTTGAAGGTTATCGTGTTGTTGTGACTAAACTGGACGAAAACGGCATCCATAGTATCGGCGACAACGTTGTTTGTAATGACAGTGCCATTTGAATGGTCCAGAAAGATGCCGTTGCCACCATTTCTTATGGTGAACCCAGCAAGGCTTACGTTGTCTGCGTGTATAACGATCACAGCTCTGTTATCGCCGCCTCCGTCAATTATCGTATTATTGCAGCTTTCGCCAATTATGGTCAGAGGTCTGTCTATACCCAAGTGTTCGTAGTACGTCCCAGAAGCAACTGCCACAGTTTCTCCCGCTACGGCGTCTGCAATTGCTTCTTGGATCGTCGGGTAATCTTGAGGAACTCTCAATTGAGTCCGCACTCGAATGCTTGATGAGGCGAGATTGTTTTCCGTGTATTCTTCGTTCGGTACAGGCTGCACGCGCATCTCCCAGCTGTAGACCCCTTCCTGTGTCGGTGCGAATAAATATGTCAAATTGGCAAGGGACCCTGTCGTCAACGAATCCACGGTCGTGGAGTTAACCACCTCTCCGTCGACCAGAAGCTGCAGGGCAACATCTTTTTCGTCATGCAAGCCCCTGTTTGCCACAGTTCCGCTGACGAGGCAAGAGTATCCCGGTTTAACGTAAGCTGGCGCGTCGAGGTAGGCGGCCGTCTCATGTTCGTATATATTGCACGATACGTATCCGTCGACTCGATTATGTGGTATGTCATCACAAGTGACGTTCCTGATAAGCAGAGTATAATAGAACTCCAATCCGCAGTTTCCCTTTGATATCGCGTCAAAGCGAATGGTTGCAAGAGTCCCATTTCCAGAGACTCCAACTTTTGAGCCAAGAGGAGAAATCACCGCAACCCATACAGTCCCCTTAGCCTGAGATATCTCTTTTCTAAGGAACCATGAGTCTTTAGGCAGGAAATCCCCCATGTTGATTTCGGTTGCAGAAATAGTGGCGTTGTCGTACCTAAGCCTAATATCGTAGCTATAGAGGTCGGTCACATTGGTTATGGTCACGTTAATTGTAAAACTGTCACTCGAGGTGACGTTGATGATCTGAGGGCATACTGCAATCGTGGCCACTCCTTGCGTTTCCCAGGCTGTTGGAATTGATGACTGTTCATCTTGTGAAATATCACCCGGAGGGAGAGAAATTGAAGGTGTTGCATTGCCTGAAGAGCCAGGTGGAGGGTGAGAACCTGAGAATTGCGGATCGATTTCATTGGTTTTCGGAGGATCTGCAAAGACAGATGTTGTGTAGTGAACAGGTTGTGATGCTAAGACAACGATTAATAATGCAAATGCTGTGCAGAAAACGAATATCCACTTCCAAGAATTACTCATTCAATTCGCCTTCCGACTAGGAGCGTGCATCATGTAATATTTAAGACTTGGTTTTAGAACAGTTGATACAGTGCTCCTCTGCCATTCGCTTTCCCCACGCCCTATGATCAGAGTCATTACGCGCCTTAATTGGAAGCAATGCCAGCTTCAGACCGTGTGTCACCTGCTTTTTGAGGATAGTTAACGCTGATATTGAGGGTGGATTATTAGGTTTTGTCGTGCTTGTTGATTCGCAACGTATAAGTGGACGTATGGACTCCTGCTATTCAAGATGACAGTCATGGCTAACTTACGACCCAGCCGCCGAATACGAATGCTCTTCCACAGCTTAGGCTTGAGTTGCCTAGGAGGCGCCCTGTTCCTTCAGGTCCTAGTTTTCACGGACATAGTTCAACGCGGCTATTTCATGGCTGTTGAGAAAAACCCTGCTATTCTCGCTTTGGAAATAAGTCTTACGGCGTTTTCTCTCGTCTACTTCGTCTACATATACCAGCGTTTCATCCGTTCAGTCAGATAGTTCCTGCTTCTGATCGTGGGCTTCAAAAACGTCCTTCTCTGAAGCTCTTAGTTCTGGAAGAGGCAAAAAAACTTAAAAACGAAACTCAACAACACTTCAACGGGTCTAAGCCTTCGGTGAGGAGACGAAAATGCGTAAGCACGTGATCATGTTCATGGCAGTTGCAGTTCTCGCTTTGGGTCTTGTTCGCAACATCAGGGCTCAAGAGCCACAGCAGGTTACGCAAACTTTTCTTGACTCTACTGCTTTTGGGATAAGAATCCAAGTCAACGCTACGGGAGAGGTACAGCCTACTGAGAACGCAACCATTGTGTTAACTTTGACTAACCAGACTGAGGTTTATGTCACCTATTTCAACCTGAGCGTTTTCGGTTTCCTGAATGGCACAACTAGAATCCTGATGGCTAACGCCTCTGAAGCGGACTTTTCACTCGCAAACTCCTCGCGGACATTCAACTACACTTTTGTAGTGCCTGAGTGGGTTTGGGGTGCAACATACGGCGAGATAAAGCTGGGACACTCGGCAAAATATGGACCTGTGACAGTACAGAACGAAGGATTCGTTTTTGGTTTTTCCATGACCAACGTTAGGAACGTCTTTCTTGAGGGACTTGAGCACAACTTTGCAGACTTGAGGCAAATGTATGAGCAGCTCAACCATACCTATGCGGAACTCAACCGTACCTACGTGGAGCTTGCGCAGAATTTCTCTACTCTTCAGGGAACTGTAAGTGACCTTGACAACACTCGTCGTGTGGCGGCAGTGTTCGGGATAACGACGGTTATCTTTGTGGCGACAACTCTGTACTTTGTCTTGCGGAAACCAAGAGAATATTGGTAATTGCCTGGCCTTCATTTTTTGTGGAGGTTCTGGGCCGCGATGAAAGTTAATCCATGCTTTGTTAGAGCCTCAGCTGTTCTGTTCACTGCTGCGTGTTTTTCCAAATAGTTGTCCAGAAGTTTCGGCATTAGACCTTTTTCGATTATGTCTTTCTTAGGCATGAAATAGTCCAGTAGGTCAGAAGGATGCTCCTTGTTTTTCTCAATCTCAGGAACCCCGCCCTCGTGCTTGGCACTGATATTCTTAACGTGATCTGCAAGCTCTACAAGCTCCTTCGTACGATCATAGGGTTGCCGGACTATGCTCTTGTAGGCTTCAGTAATGTGGTGTTCTATGCGGACGGCGTGTTCAAATCCAAAGGCTTTTCTAGCATAGGCTGCAAGTTCGATTGTTTCGTTGTTAACCGAGTTTGAAAGATTAAACCCTATGAGTGGAGTGGAGTCATCATCTCTGCTGAGAAGCTTAGCTGTCATCAGCGTCCAGAAGATTGAGTATGGGTTATCGTAGCCCAAAAAGACTGATATTTTGAATTCTATGTCGATTCCCAGCTTACGCATCAAGTATCCAAGCAGAACCGTACCTGGGTTTGTGTTCAAAACTTGCTGAAGGCCATACTCCGTGTAGTAGTGAAGATATTCGTCGACCCATTTCAACGCATACTCGTTGGGTTCACCCACTCCTCCAAAATAGCCTGTTATCGTTTCCGGTCCACTTAGATGCACATTTATGGGTTTGCCATCAGGTCCAGGCAGTGTGCCTTTCGTGTCCAGCGTCTGGACATAAGAAGCTCCGATTATCTTCATTGCTGCTGCAAATGCAACAATGTCATCATCCTCGACTTGTTCTTTCATTGAGCGTACACGAATGTACCGACCAGGCATGAGTTCTTGCTTGTTAATAGATCTTTTCGCTTCTTCAACGAGCCACGGAAGGAAGTTGAACGCGCTGATCTCGAGTGTAACTGCCAAAGACTCGTCGAATTGCATCGAATCAGCCTTCTTGCCTAAGATTTTTCTGCGGTAGTCCGGTATGCTGATGAACGCTTGCTTATCGCGTTGTTTGATCAGCCATTCAAGATCCTTCAGAAAGGGGGATCTCTTCTTATCGAGTCGCCCCATTAGGTTTTCAAGCTTGCCGGATTCCCTAGCCTTGCGGTTGATCTCCTCAATGCTACCGTACTTTTCAATAACCTCAAGCAGATCGTCAACAAGTGGGTTGTCCTTTCTTAACAAGAAATCATTGATCTCTTTCAGCCTTCCTTCTTTGACTTTCAGTTTTTCTTCAAGATCGAGCAAGACTACACCGCCAGTTAGGATAGTGTGTTCAGTGCTACGAAATTTAAGGGTTTTCACTTCATTTCAGGGTCGAGTGCTATCAGGACTTTTCGCCTCTTTTGCCCCGCTCGACATAGCGCGCGCCTTCCTTTTTTGGATAGAAACAAGCTAGTACGCGGATGGACAAGACGAGATAGCGAGCACATGTAAGTGTGCAGAGACCATTTCTTTCCGATAACGAATAAGTAACGGTCGGCAGGAAACGACTGGGTTTTCATCTGTTTTTGTCGTGGTTTGAATGCGGCGATCGGTCATTTTCAGATTCAAAGCTTAAATGATTTGAATTGTATGCTTAGATACCAAG
>CAYYXF010000013.1:0-21376 GCA_964475545.1 uncultured Candidatus Bathyarchaeia archaeon
CCCGGGTCCAAATCCCGGCCGGAGCACCATAACCATAATGAGCTTGTCATGTTGGGTTTGACCTGCTTGTCAGTGACGGCTGCCGTGGCGTTTGTGTGACTGTTCAGGAGGTGACGCGGCGCGGCGTGCTTGTTGGGGTTCCACGTTTTCATGTGAGTTTTACAGTGTTGGCCTGTCGCGGGATAGTGCTCAGTGTCGCAGCGCCAACATTCGGTGTCGGCTACTGCATGAAGCCGTGTTGGATTTTCAGCATTAAAGTGACGTTGATTTCAGAGGGAATGGGGCGAATTAACTGTGCACTGCTTGGTTGCTATTTTCTTGTTCTGCGGATTTCGAATACGACGGGATTCTCTGCATCAGGGCAAGCATTGCATATTGCGTCTTTATCTTTTGCCCATGGGAACTCAGCAGCATAGCGCATAGCATAGACTTTGGGGAGCAGTACCATTAACGCGCTGTAGCAGATGTTTCCTTTTACTGTTTTTCCATCAAAGGCTATTTTGTCGCCGACCTTGTGTCCGAAGGCGCATTTGCCTTTTTGGCTCTTTACAGTCACTTCTATGGCCGACATTGCGTTTTCACAACCTGTTTATGTCTTGTTCTTTATGTTTCTCTCTTATGAAGATACCCGCCCTAGACTACATTTCTTCGCGACCAGGGGAAGCCGAGTCGGCAGCGTCCTCCGTGGCCATTCATGGCGTGGCCTGCGCTCATGAGAGGATCTGAGGGTTACGCTGGAATCGTCGGTTAGACTCATTCGCAACACAGAACGTCCCCGGTTGCATCTGAACATCATTTTTGCTGCTTTTGGAATTCACACAAGACTCATATACCTGCTGGCTCTATCGAATATCTTTCCGAATGTATGGCGATCAAGATGACGGAAAACCTGTTTTCAAACTACAAGAAACTGATGGAGAAATTCAAGGAAATTGCCGTTTTCAACTCAACCCAAGCGTTGATGCAGTGGGACATGGAAACGATGATGCCGCCAAGAGCGATTAACTTGAGAAGCGAACAGCTTGCCCTGCTTAGCGGGATACAGCACAAGATGGAGACCGCTCCAGAAATAGGGGCTTTGCTGGAAGCTATCGAGCATCACAAGGACTATGATAAGCTGGACATGGTTCAAAAAAGAAACGTGTACCTGATCAGAAAGAACTACGACGAACAGACAAAGCTTCCCGAAGAGCTTGTCAAGGAGATGGCAAAGCAGCATGCCATAGCGATAGATGCTTGGAAGAAGGCCAAGGCCGCGAAGAATTTTGCCATGTTCAGACCTGAACTTGAAAAGAATGTTGAACTGTCAAAGAAGGCTGCGGAAATCCTCATGCGCGTAAAGAAGACAGCCACGCCCTACGATGCGTTAGTCGACATTTTCGAACCAAAAATGACCTCCAAAGAAATCACGAAGGTTTTCGACGAGCTTAGAGTAGGTTTGGTGTCGCTGCTGAGGAAATGCGAAAACTCCCCGAAGCAGCCAGACACAAGCATTTTGAGCCGAAAAATCGCGATAGAAGTACAACGCAAAATCGCAGTAGTCCTAGCTGAAACTGTCCAGTATGACGTGACATCAAAGAACGCAGGCGGCAGAATAGACGAAACCGAGCACCCATTTACAAATGGCTACTACGATGACGTGCGAATAACAACGCACTACTATGAAAACCTGTTTACTTCATCCGTGTTCTCAGTGCTGCATGAAGCTGGACATGCCCTCTACGAGCAAGGTCTAAACCAGCAGTGGATGTACCAGCCAGTAGGAGGCGGTTGCTCATCAGGCTTTCACGAATCTCAGTCGCGATTCGTAGAGAACGTGGTTGGCAGATCACGAGAATTCTGGGTCTACTTCATGCCGAAACTAAAGGAGCTCACAGGAAAGACATTATCAGACTTGGAGTTGGACAAGTTTGTCCATGCCATAAACCAGGTTAAGCCCTCAAAGATTCGGGTTGAAGCAGACGAGGTCACCTATGGGCTTCACATAATAGTAAGATTCAACATCGAACGAGACCTATTCGCCGGCAAGATAGCGGTCAAGGAGCTTCCTGAAATATGGAATCAAAGCTACAAGGACTTTCTGGGATTGAAAATTGAAAATGACTCTGAGGGCGTGATGCAGGACACTCACTGGGCAAACGGCTACTACGGTTATTTCCCAAGCTACGCGCTTGGCAACATCTACGGCGGACAAATACTCGCAGCAATGGAAAAGGACCTGCCCAACTGGCGAAAACTGCTAGAGAAGGGCGGTTTTACAGAAATGAAACAGTGGCTGGTCAAGAACGTTCACAGTCAAGGAAACCTGTACGACCCACCGGCTCTCATCAAGAAGATCACTGGAAAAGAACTGACCGTAAAACCCTACTCAGACTACTTAAACGCCAAATGCTCAAGACTCTACGGTTTCTAGTTTCCTCTTTTTTCCCAAAACCCCGTAGATTTCTAAAGCCAAGTAGGCTATAACCCCAGCCGCCGCTAGTACTAAGCCACCCCATCCAGAAACTGCATCGTAAGAGTTGCTGCCATACAAGAACACGACAACCCCAACAACCACGACAATCAAGATGACAATGTCCTTCAACGACACGCAACCACATCCTGAATGAGACTTAAGTCTGAAATAGCTTCCGAATATATAGCCTTGTCGACCGCTAACTCCTCGCTACGTGCGCTAACAAGCGGCAATCGACATTACAGATCCGACACGGGAACCCGGCACCTGCGCCTCTGCAAAAACAAGACGACACTTCATTGTGGAAAAGCCGATTCATGCTTCCTGTCACTACACTGTCTCCGACACTTTTATATACAAGACCTGCCATCTAGGATTGTCAGGTGACATTAGATGTCGGAATCTGACACAAGGAAGCCTGCAACCAAAGAAGAACTCGTTGCAGTGTTGACGGAAGCCGCAAAGAAAGCAACCGACACACGAATTCTCTCAAGGGGCAAGCCGACAGTTTCTGGAACAGCAGAAATGCTTGGAATACACAGAGACACTCTCCACACATGGCTCAAGGAGTTTAATGTCGACTTCAAAGAGATCGCAGACTCGGTCCCGACAGTGGAAGATGCAGAAATTGCCGGATCACGCGGAAAAGTATACTTGATTGGCGAGGCACTTGTCGGAGAAGGCAATGAAGTTGCGCACATCGATCTTCTGATGGGCGACAAGTGTGGTCCTGTGGGAGACGCGTTTGCGTCTGGGTTGTCTAATCTGTCAGCAGGGCATACGCCGCTTTTGGCGGTGATAAGACCTAATCTTCCTCCTAAGCCTCACACCTTAATCGTGCCGAAGGTTACTGTTAAGAACAGTGCCGATGTGGGCAAGATATTTGGGCCCGCTCAGGCTGCAGTTGCAAAAGCCGTCGCCGACGCAGTTGAAGAGGAGATCATTCCTAGAGACAAGGTTGACGATTGGGTCATAGTGTGCAGTGTCTTCATACATCCGCAGGCCACTGACTTCCGTAAGATATACCAATTCAACTATGGAGCAACCAAGCTAGCCTTGAAAAGGGCTCTATCAAAATATCCGACGCTTGAAAAAATCTTCTACGACAAGGATAGAGCTAAACATCCAATAATGGGGTTCAAGGTACCTCGTCTTTGGAGACCGCCATATCTGCAGATTTCGCTTGACAATCCGGAACTGGAAAGATCTAAGAGAATCATAGAACAGCTTCCTGGAAGCGACAGGATAATATTGGAAGTTGGCACGCCGCTTATCAAAAGGTACGGAACGAGAATAATAAATGATCTAAGACAGGTAGCCAAGGACATGTTCATGGTGGCGGACCTTAAGACTTTGGATGTGGGTAAAGTTGAGGCAGACTTGGCCTACGATGAGACCGCAGACGCGGTTGTAGCTGCTGGACTGGCGCCTGCTGAAACGCTTGATGCGTTTATCCACGAAGCAAAAAGGCTAAGCATGTATGCAGCCGTAGACATGCTGAACGTGGAAGACCCCATCAAGAAGCTCAAGACTCTCAGGGAGTTTCCAAACATAGTCATCTTGCACAGAGGGATAGACCAGGAGACAGGAAGGACACTTGGACTTGATCTTATCCAAGAAATGCGGCAGACGTTCAAGGACAAAAAATTCTTAATTGCAGTGGCAGGTGGAATAGTACCTGAAACAGCAAAAGAGGCCCTGCAGAAAGGCGCAGACATAATCATCGTGGGAAGATATGTCACGCAGTCAAAAGACATAGAGCGTTCAGTCAGGGACTTCCTCGAGTCAACGCCTGAAATGCGAGAGGATATAGACTTATTCAGAGTACACGTTGAGTAATACATGCGTACGCTTCTGCTCTATTAGAAGGCCTTGAAGGCAACATAAGCAATAAAGAATGCTATGCCCGCTGCTAGGAACACGTAGATGAAGCCAGCTGCTTGAGCGGCGATGAACGGTCCAACAAAAGAACCGCAAGCGCCGCCTATACCTATGAGAACATTGAATAGACCTGCCTTTCCAGCGGGAACTAGCTCCATAGAAAGCGAAAGCGTGTAAGCAAGGAACATGGCATTGGCAAATCCCATCATGACCAGAATCACTACTAATAGAATGGTGCCAGCTGTAGGGCTGAGTATTGCTGCAATCGCGAGGAGCAGGAAAGAAAGCAGACTTCGGAATATCACAATTTGGCCTATGTTGGCCTTTCCTTTCTGCCTCTCAGATCGACTGCCTGCCGCATAGTAGCCAAGCACGCCCCCGGCAGAATTCAGAACAAAGACTGCAAATACAAGGCTTGAAGGAAGCGCCGCGGACTTGACGACCTGAGAGGCGAAAATAGGCATAGGCGTGAAAAGTATACTTGTGGCGAGTGAAAAAAGGACCAGGCCCCAGCAAAAAGCGTTTACGTTTTCTCTCCTCAATTTTTCGTTCACATGTATTCCATCCAGAAGTTTTGAAGCCAGAGAGATGCCGTAGCATGCGAAGTTGGTTGACTTCTCCATGCTCACTAGGCTTCTTTCAAAGACAAGAAGCGGATCAGCCACAAGTATTAGGGACAAGCCAAAAGCTACCAGATTCAAGACGCTGCACAGTAGTAATGTGAGTGCTGGGCTGATAGCGTAAGCTGACGTTAAGAAACCTAAAACCAATCCGATGAGCCAACCACTTTCAGTGAAACCCTCATAAAACGCAAATGACTTCTCCCAATCAGCACGAGAATACAATTCGGCTATCAGAACGTTCTTTGGCGGTTCATGAGCAACATGAAGAGACGACATCAACGCATAGAGCAGAATCAACAGGTGAACGTTCGTCGTCAGACTGAACAGATAAAGCAGTATTGCAGAGGAGGAAAAGGAAAGAAGAATGAACCTTTTGTAATGCTTCGTCTTGTCGCACAAGTACCCCCAGAACAGTGAGGCTGGGATTGCAAGAAAAAGTGCTACTGCAGACATTATCCCTATGTCAAACAAAGACCCTTTAAGGGCTTCGGACACCACATACAAGGGAAGGAAAACGGACAGCAGGCCGAAACCCATCTCGTGAAAAAAGAATCCTAGCCGCCACATAGCCACAGAACGACTTCAAAGCGGAATTAAAAGCTTTAGCCTTTCAGTACCCGATCTTCTGGGGTGTTCACCTCTCACAAATCCTTAATAGAGAGATATTCGACTTTCATACCGCTATTGGAGTGTTCATCCTTAATGGCTAAATTTAAATTGATCGTTTCAGACCCAGAAGACGGGTCTTCAAAAGTAGTTGAGCTTCAAGAGACCCGCGCCGCCCCGTTGATAGGCAGAAGAATAGGGGAAATACTTGATGGGTCAATTACAGATATGCCTGGACAAAAGGTGCAGATAACGGGTGGTTCAGATAAAGACGGATTTCCAATGAGACCCAGTGTTCACGGCGGTGTCCGACGAAGAATAATTCTGAGCGGAGGAGTAGGCTTCAATCCCACGAACGAGGGAATGAGAAGGCGCAAAACAATCCGAGGTAATGTGATAACAGACGAGATAGTTCAGATAAATCTTAAAATCGTCGAGAAAGCAAAGCCGAAAGAGGGAAAGAAAACAAAAGAAAAGAAGGAAAAGCCTTCAGAAAAGGAACCACTCAAGGAAACTCATACGCCACCCAGTAAGACGCAATAACTGACCTAAGGCTTATTAGTTCCTCCAATTTCATCCTCTCAATAATCTGCATAAATTGATGGGAAATTCGAGTATGAGCAGCGAAAAGAGCAAAGCCTTGCCGAAACAGCCTGAAGTGAATATTGGTACTATAGGTCACGTTGACCACGGCAAAACGACTTTGGTGCAGGCATTATCTGGCGTTTGGGCGTCAAGGCATAGCGAAGAGCTGAAAAGAGGGATTACGATAAAACTAGGCTACGCTGACATGCCCATTTATAAATGCCCAAACTGCGAATCACCGAAAAACTATTCGACACAACCGGTGTGTCCCAATTGCAACTCGAAAGCAACCTTCGAGAGGGCAGTAAGTTTTGTGGACGCTCCCGGCCATGAAGCGCTGATGGCAACGATGTTGTCAGGTGCAGCCATAATGGATGGAGCCTTGCTCGTCATAGCGGCAGATGAACCTTGTCCACAGCCGCAAACAAGAGAGCATTTGGCAGCCGCGGATGTCATTGGCATCAACAACATCGTCATCGTACAGAACAAGATAGATATTGTTGACGAAAAGAGAGCGCACAAGAGCTATGATGAGATCAAGAGGTTTGTTAAAGGAACGGTAGCTGAAAAGGCACCCATTATTCCAGTCTCGGCGCAGCACAGAGTGAACATAGACGTTCTGATTCAGGCCATGGAGCAGTTTATACCGACCCCAAAAAGGGACGAAACGAAGCCCTCTTTAATGTATATTGTCCGCTCTTTCGACATCAATAAACCCGGAACCCCAATTGATAAGCTCGAAGGCGGAGTAATAGGAGGCACAATATTTCAGGGGAGAATCGCGGTTGGTGACCAGATAGAAATCCGACCGGGAATACTTACAGAAAAAGAGGGAAAGAACAACTACAATTCATTAGTCAGCGAGATCGTCAGCTTGCAAGCCGGAGGCGAAAACGTCAATGAAGCCCATTGCGGAGGATTAGTGGGCGTTGGGACATTATTGGATCCTTCAAGTTCGAAGGCGGACGGCCTAACGGGCAACATTGCAGGAAAACCCGACATGCTTCCTCCGGCACTGTCGGAGCTAGTCATGAAAACATATGTTCTTGAGCAAGCGGTTGGCACAAAAGAGCTGACGAAAATCGAGGAAGTTGGCATGAATGAAACTTTGCTCTTGCACGTTGGGGCAGCAATAACCATGGGAAAGGTTACCTCGGTAATAAAGGACGCAGTCACAGTAAAGCTTGCACGGCCAGTCTGTGCACAGGCTGGATCAAGAGTTGCCTTAAGCAGGAAAATAGCCGGCCGCTGGAGACTAATAGGATACGGACTGATAAATTAAGCATGTCAAAGATGCTGAAAGCCGACCAAAAAACCCTGAGAATCATTTTCGATTCAAACGCCTTGTTCGTTCCACTTCAATTCAAGATCGACATTTTTCAAGACCTTAAAACGCTGCTGAACAGGAATTTTGAGCCAGTTCTGATCTCGCCAGTTCGACGTGAAATTGAGAAAATCGCTGAAACGGACTCTCCGAAAATGCGAAAGGAAGCCATCTACGCGCTGAAACTCGCCGAAAAGTGCAAGTTAGTCGAAGTAGATGACGCTGAAGGTTCTTCTGACGACGCCATAGTCAAAGCGGCCCGAGAATTGCATTTGCCAGTGTTCACTAACGACATACAGCTCAGGAGGAGGCTAAGAAATATAAATGTGCCAGTTATTTATGTGAGGCAAAAGTCACGCTTAGAGATTGACGGGAGGTTATGACTCTGTTTAAGCTTATAACAAAAGAAGATACTATCCGTATTCCGCCTGAAACCTTTGGCAACCCCTTGGAGGCAGTTGGGCACCAACAGGTTAAGGCAAAGTACGAAGGAGTCGTCAACGAGGAATTAGGTTATGTCATAGCTGTCATAAATGTGAAGGTTAGCCCTATCGGCAAGATAATCCCAGGTGATGGGGCAACATATCATAAGGTGTCTTTCTCTTTGCTCACATTCTTTCCGAAAATTCAAGAAGTCGTAGAGGGGGAAGTTGTAGAAATTGCTGACTTCGGCGCCTTCGTAAGAATAGGTCCAGTTGATGCACTGCTTCATGTTTCGCAACTTATGGATGATTTCATTTCTTACGATGAGAAACAGGGTGTTCTGCAGGGGAAAGAAACAAAGAGGAAGCTCATTACCGGCGACCAAGTCCGAGTACGGATAACAGCAGTTTCGCTGGGCAGGGCAGGAAGCTCTGGGAAAATAGGAGTAACGGCCAGACAACCTTTTCTGGGCAAGCTGGAGTGGATTGAGCATGAGACGCAAAAGATAGCAGAATTAGCTCAGAAGAAACCAGCTGAGGGTGCACCTCAGAAAAAGGGCGAAACACGATGAGTGAAAAAGCCTGTCCTACGTGCCACTTTTTGACAAAAGAGAATGTTTGCCCAAAATGTAAAGCAACTGGTTTAAGCGATGACTTCAGCGGATTGGTAATAGTTTTTGAACCCCAAGGTTCAGCCATAGCTAGAGCCATGAACATCAAGGAAAAAGGACGCTATGCACTAAAGGTTAGATGAGATGACTGTTGCCTACAGCCTCACACGGGAGTTACGTGCAAAGCTTAAACGACCCTTGGGCACACTTATTCGCGGCTCGTTTACTGAAACAATGAATAGACTCAAAGATATGCTGAAAGAAGAAAAGCCGGCATGCATAATATCTGTCGGAGATACAGTCTCAAAGAACCTTGAAAGAAACCAGATTTTCCCGCAACTATCAATCATAGACAACAAGGCCATGAGAAAGCACACGCGACCTTTTCAATCGGCTGCGGAGAAAACCCTTCACGTCAGAAATCCTAAGGCAACAATTACAGATGAAGCGATTACGGCAATCAGAGACTCCTTGGGAAATTGCAGCCGTACTAGGATAGTTGTGGATGGAGAAGAAGACCTACTGGCGCTGGTCGCCGTTTTACACGCTCCAGAAGACTCATTTGTCGTTTATGGTCAACCCTATGAGGGCATTGTTGTGGTCAAGGCGACGCAGGCTAAGAAGGCGGAAATTGCCGGAATACTGAAGACTATGGAGAATGCTAGAAAAGCTAAATAGGAACGTGTTGCATCAAGTCAACACCACAAACGAGGAAAAGTCATGGAAATCCAAGTGATATCAGAGAAGCAAAATCCTATGCTAAAGCGAAAAGAAGTCAGCTTTCAAGTTGAGCATGGGCAAGTCGGCAGCACACCGTCTAGACCGGAGGTCAGAAAAGCAATTGCGGCAGCAATCAAGGCGGACGAGCATGTTGTTTTTGTTAGGAAGTTTGCAACTAGAACGGGAACCCATGTGGCCTCTGGGATGGCCCATATCTACGACACTCTTGAACAGGCGAAACTCGTAGAGCCGAAGTACATTATAAAAAGGAACATCCCTGAAGTAAAGGCTGAAAAGGCTGAAGAGACGGAAAACGTGGAGAAAGTCAAAGAGGCAAAGGAAATCAAAGAAACCAAAGAGGTCAAAGAGCCTAAGGAAGAAAAGAAGGAGTAAGCATGTCAAAGAAAACAGAAACGCCAAAGAAAGCCGAAAAGGCGTCGGAAGAACCGGCTAAAGAAGAAGTGAAACCCGAGAAAATAGAAAAGCCAGAGAAAGCCGCAAAGCCGGAGAAGAAAAAGAAAAAGGAGAAAGGCATCTTCACGCTCTACAAGGTAGAAAAGGATAAGGTCCAGCGGTTACGGCCAGCCTGTGAGCGATGCGGAACAGGGTATTTCATGGCTGATCATGGTAACCGATACACTTGTGGACATTGTGGTTTTACCAGGTACAAACCAGCTGAAAACGGGCACGTTTAAATCGCTCGTCACTCTAGTATTCTCGATGGTTCAGATGATCAGAGTAAATGTTTCCATCACTAATATTTCCGCTGAACGCTTCTTAGACATAAGAAAACCCATGCCGCCCATCCAGATAAACACCAACCTTAACCTAGTAGGCATGGAAAAGTCTGCAGATTCAATCGAGGTTCCCTTTGTCTTGACGATAAGCTATAATCCGTCAGTAGCCCAGCTAAGCCTTCAAGGCAAAGCATACGTGGCTGGCGACAAGGGAGAGATTGAAAAAGTCTACAAGGACTACGAGGAGAAGAAGCCCCCGCCACCAGTCATAGTGCAGTCAATATCTAACGTTGTTTTCGTGGAATCAGTGGTAATATCTAGGGCATTGAACATTCCGCCCCCGATCCCGCTGCCTCAAATACCGGAAGCCAAGCAGCAGAGTGATAAACCTTCGAAAATGGATTACAGTGCCTAGCAAACCTGAAGAGATTAGCCTATTTCAACGGAACATACATTGAGGAACGAGACGCGCCGATACCTGGAGTCCCATGTCTCACAGGTTTATTTGTGATTGCAAACTCTCCTAAGTAATGGCCAATCATTTCTGGCTTAATCTCTACTGCAACAAATTCCTTCCCATTGTGCACAGCTATTGAAACGCCGACCATTTCAGGCAGAATAATCATATCACGCAAATGTGTTTTGACTGTAACAGCGCTTCCCTGTCTGAGGGCTTCCTTTGCTTTCCTGATCTTCTCAAGGAGTATTCTGTGTTCAGGAGCGAAACCATGATGCAGGCTTCTTCTTTGTCTAGAAGGCAGCAGGTTGATGAACTCATCCATTGACAGATTCTGCAATTGGTTAAGGCTGTACCCGCGATATGCAAATTCTTTTGGCATTTGCTCTCATCCCATTCGCAGCTTTAGATGCTATAAACCTTCTGCTCTGGCAGCATCTCTTGCACTCTTCTTCTTTCGCCCAGCACCTCTAGCCGCGATTAGCCCGACCTTCTGCCCAGGCGGTGCCCCATGCGAAGTAGTAGTGCCTTTTCTTGCACTCCTCTTGCTGCTACCATAGGGGTGCACAGCAGCAACCATTGCCCGTCCACGAGTTCTTGGGTACTTGCGTCCCCTGGCTCTCATAAGATGGAACTTTTCACCAGCCTTCAAGAACGGCTTGTCAGGTCTGCCGGCTCCTGAGACCACTCCCACCGTGGCCCTACAATAATCATCTATGTATTTCGCCTTGCGCGACGGAAGCCTGACTATCGTGCCTTGAGGTGTGTGCGTTACTACTGTTGCATAAGTCCCTGAAGATTTGGTTATTTTGCCACCATCTCCAGGTCGAAGCTCAATGTTACATATCATGGTGCCTTCAGGGATCTTTCCAAGTGGAAGTATGTTGCCAACTTCGACCGTTGCTTTTCCCCCAATCTGGATTTGCTGACCTTCGTAAACCCCTTCTGGAACAACAGTGTAACATTTTTCTCCATTTTCGAACTTCACCACAGCCAGAGGGGTTCCTCTTCCAGGATCATGAACGAACTCTTTGATAACACCTTTAGTCGCTGCTTCAAAATACTCTTTTGGTCCAATCGTCAATGGATATTTCGCAGGAGCCACTCTCTTGTGAGTCGACGCCCTGAACGTTGACCCACCGCGACCCCGCCTTTGAACACGAATTCTCTTTCCCATTACTCAGTTCCCCAAATAATACTATAGTAGTCCAAGCTTAATTGCGACATCAGCCGCCTTGTATTCGGGCTGAAGCTTGACGAAAGCTTTCTTCTCCCCCTGATGGGTAATTAGCGTGTTAACGTCCTTAACCTTCACTTCGTAGAGTTGCTCAACTGCCTTTTTGACATCAGCCTTGCTTGCCTTTAGGCTTACAACGAAAACTAGCTTGTTCTCCTTCTCAACCATAAGGCTTGCCGCTTCCGTCATTAATGGATAAAGTATTACCTCATAGGAATCCATTAAGACTGCTCTCCTCCGCCATAAAGCTCGCTCAGTTTTCCAATCGCGCCGCTTGTCCATATCGTGAGCCGCCCCGGATGAGTGCCCGGAGCAAGCAGCTCAGCATTTAGACTCTCCACAGCAACAACGTCCACGCCTGGTATGTTCCTTGCTGCCTCAACTATCCCGTCATTCTTAGCCACGACCAGAAGTGGTCCCACAGCTTGCTTGATCCTTCTCCCTCGCCTTTTGCCCTTTCCAGGGCGAACTTTCCGGCTTCCCTTCACCCGATAGATGTCTGATAGAACACCCAGCCGCACGAGAGCCTCTTCAACTTCCTTGGTCTTCCTCAACCTTTCGAAACCATCTTCAACCACCAAGGGGATTTCCAGCACATCTTCAATTGAGTGCCCTCTGGCTGCAACAAGCTCCTTGGACGCCGTAGCAGCTATTGCTGAAAACAACGCAAGACGCTTCTCTTTCCTTGGGATTCTTTTAACAATCCTCTTTTCGGAAGTTGGAGGATGCCCCGCTCTCCCCTTCACCGTCCCTGGTGCAAACGCAGCCCTGCCTCCCGGATTCTTAGTTCTTGGTATCCTAGAGATGCCTGAACCTGTGCCCCTAGATTCAGCAGTGGTTCTTTTTCCAGCCATTGGGTCGCGGCCCTGCGGTTGGCGTTTGCGGGATTGAATTGATAAAACAGCACGTTTTATGACATCTGGCCTTAGAGGTGTACTGAAAATTGATGGAAGCTCTGTCTTCCCGACCGGTTTCCCCTCGAGGCTAAAGATTTTCGCTGATTTCTTGACCATGCGCTTCCACCACTATTTCCCTTGCGGGGATTCAAGCGATACATAAGTAATCTGTGGAGGCTCTTCAGCAACGTTCCTCGGTGGACGCGCTGGATAACGCAGCCTTATCGGGCGTTTTTCTGTCCCCGCAATGCTTCCCTCCATCATCATATACGGGCCGCGGACTAGGCCGTATCTGAGGAAGCCTCCTTTCGGCGTTATCTCTTTGCCATCCGCCCCGATTTTGAGGATGCGCCTATTATATTCTGTTCTTTGATGGAACCCCATCTGTCCAGCTCTTGGAACACTGTACATTACGTGATGTGGATTCCAAGGTCCTAACGTGGCTACGCCCCGTTTTGTCTTGCGTCCCTTAGCTTGCAGTATCGTCACGCCATAGCGTTTCACGGGTCCCTGAAAGCCCTTCCCTGTTGTGATAGCCACCGTATCCACGTATTGCCCATCTTTGAAAAGTTCTGTAGGGGCAATCGTTTTCCCGAGCAGAGTTTTTGCATATTCAAATTGCTGTTGAATTGTTCCGCCGCCCACTTCTATCTCTGTGATGTCTGGTTTCTTCTTTGACAAACTGGTTTGCTTTGGTTGGGTTATGGCGATAACGCGGATGTTTGCTACTTTCGCTAGGTTTTCCTCAATCTTCTTGAGGTTTCCTTCAGGGTTGAAGCTCTCGGGAAGCGTGAATATCTTCTCAAGATCATCTGGTGGTTCTTTCGTCCAGGCTTCTGAGAAGGTCTGCAGGCCGTAGGGGTTCTTCGTGAATGCTCTCACGGCACATATGAGTATGGGAGGTGTTTCCAGGATCGTTGCCGGGCTCATTACCTCCTTTCCGAAGTTTGGCGAACGTTTTCGGTCCTCTATTTTGAATACGTGCGTCATTCCCGCCTTGTAACCTGTGAAACCGAGAAGCCTAGGCGTGTTTGCCTCTACTTTTGGCCAAAATCGGATTCTTCCCACTATATGTCTAGAACGTTTCCTAGGCAGATATGCTAGTGAACCATGTCTTGGGGCATGCGTTTTCCTATGTCCCATCGTTTTTCCGCTTCGTGTCTTCTAGACATGAGAACATTAAGTTATTAACATTTTGGTCGCTGCAGCGCAGCGCGTTGCGTTGTCTCCTCTATAGGTGGAGTCGCTGGATATCAGGTTGTAGGGCAAAAAGTCTATGGAGTGCATCCCTATCGATTATGAATTCTGGCAAGTTGAATCCTAATGAAGCATGAAGCCAGAGTTCCATATGTTGAGCCTAATGGAGGATGAATAGTGCTTATCGCTTTACGCTGTGATTTTCAAATCCGAGGGACTTAGACCCAGAACAGCTTGAAACACTCTTTATGATAGCGGCGTGCTTCCCTTCCATCAGAGTCCTTGATAACAATTTCCTCGCCTGGCTCTATTGCTCTTCCGCACTCAGTGCACCGCAATGTCGTATCTATGATTTCCGGACTTGGCGTATGAACGTGCAAACTCAGCTTTCTGAGCTCTTCGCATTGATCTCTCAGCTCTGAAATTCTGCTCTTCAGGATCTGTAGTTTACGCAGGGTAGCCTCTACCTCTTCTCTCACTCTCGGCGGCTCATATTGAGAAAGCGGTTCATCGGTTTCTGTTCTTCTGAACATGTTTCCAACCCGTATGGCTCAACGTGAAATATGTGGTATCTTAATATATAATACTTTATTTCCTCCATCAGAATATATCCCAAAGAGAACGCCAAACTCTAGGCGCTCCATACCATAGCGCATCAAGTCCTGGAAGCTGAATCCGAGACACTTCCTCAGAAAGATACCCAATCCGCCCTTTCAGGGCCATCTTGGCAAATGTTAAATCCAGCACCGTACAATCATTCTGCGGATTCGAATGTCCGATGTCACATCGCATGTTGCCAATGCCCTTTACAATTCTGGATGCCTAAAGTTCGGCAGTTTCAGAATCAAATCTGGAGCCTTAAGCCCCTACTACATTGATCTTGCATGTCTTATTTCTTCACCTAGAGAGTTGTGCACGATCGCTAAAGTTGCTGCTTGCGAGATCAAGAATCTGATGGCTGTTGACAGAATAGACAAGCTGGCCTCAATTGAGCTGAAGGGCGCGTTGATCCTGCCAAGCATAGGGTGTCAAGTGAACCTACCATGCATTGTGGTGAGAAAAGAAGAAAAAGCCTATGGTGTGCCTGGCAGAATCGCAGGCGCTGAAGTTGCCAAAGGAGACCATATACTGTTTTTTGACGACGTTATTAGCGAGGGCTTGTCCAAAGTTGAAGGAATCAAGCCTTTAGAGGAGCTCGGCGCAAAAGTCAAACATCTGATGGTTGTAGTTGACAGAGAACAGGGCGGCAGGGAAAATCTTGAAAAGCTAGGCTACAAGGTTCATGCCCTGGCCAAGATCTCCGAGCTAGTTAGCCGCCTCGTTGAGCAAAAGCAAATTTCAGAGACACAGGCAGCCGCCGTGCTGGACTACGTCAAGAAGTTCTAGACCTGCGCAAAGCATACAACCAAGCGTGCCATTTGGGTTTCCGGGTTTCAGCATGTGGGATCGAGCTTTCTACCATTCTAGACACGCAGAATTTTGCGTATTATTCTCTCGGCACATTCTTCGGGCGCGAGTTTCACCGTGTCTAACGTTATCTCTGGATCCAATGGCGGTTCATAGGGTTGCCCAACACCAGGTACTGTTGACGTCTCTCCCTTCAGGGCACGACTGTAGATTTGTTTTGGCGCTTCGTAGGTTTTGCCCCTCGTGCCTTCACGTTGCATGCAAACTTTCAAGGGACATTTGAGATAGGCTTCCATGAATCTTGGTATCTGTTGTCTAGCGTTTTTCCTGTAACGCCTAAGGTTGCCTGTGGCGTCGATGACAACGTTCACGCCATTCTGTGTTAACAATCTTGCAATGTATACGAGCGTAGAGTAGACTGAGTCGCGCTCTTCAAGTGTGTATGTAGGTTTCGGAGTCAGAATCTTGCGCAGGGCATCCGAGGGCACGAGCTGAGCATGAATGCCTTTTTTATTCAGAAGCTTGAATAAAGCCTCGGCAACAACAGATTTGCCGCTGCCTGGCAAACCTGTTATCCAAACGCACCAACCGTTTTCTTCCATGCTGACTGCATCCTGTGCTACAGTGCTAATTCATCCATGTATTCTCTTAAAAACTCGTAGTCCTGAACTCTGAACAGGTGGCTGTCACATTTGCAGTCAGATGAACCGAATCCCTTTATCGCAAGTCCTTTCTTGCCCAATTCCTTCGCAAGCTTGCATTCTTCTGATCTTGCTCCTTTCTTGTGAAACACTTTGAACACGCTAACACGTTCGGAGCCAAGCAAGTAGTCGACATGCCAGAATTCCCGTTTGGTCCTGCTAAGGTGCCTAGCTGCTCTCTTTTCTAGGTTGGTTTGGGCAGAACCAACATAAACGTACAATCCCTTATCGAACTTCATTTCATGCATAGCGCCAATGCTTGCAACAACATCCTTGCCCACTGAAATAACTAGAGCGTAGATGCCTCTCATCGCGCTAGTCCATTCATGAATTGCTGTTCTTGTACCACTTCAGAATCTGTTCCACAGCTTCGGGCGAGTAGCCTATGTCCCTAAGCATCCTCGCCAGATCATCGATTGATTCAGCCCCCAAACCCAAGCACCGTAGACAACAGATATTTGGAGCAAATCCGTATTTATCTCTTAGTACTTGATCCGACATATGACAAGTCGCGTCGTGTCTTACAGGCATGGTTGCTCAGAGCCTAAGAATCGCTGAGGTAAGAGTTCACGCGGGTCAGATCAAATTTCTCGCATGTCAAAACGTTCCTAACGAAGTTAAGCAGCTTGGAACGGACTTGCTTTTCAAGTTGAGGATACCAGATGGGGGAGGCCACGACCAAACCACGCCAAGCATAGAATGGTTGGATCGCTTCCAGAATTTCTGTGTCGCTAGTCTTCTTCAAGTAGTTCTCCCAGAAGAGACTGAACAATCGTTCGAAAATTCCGGTCAACTCTCCATATTTCTGCAAGGAATAGAAAACATAGTTAATTGTCATTGCACCGACATCGTCTGCAGGCTCTCCCCATTCACCTCTGCTGCGATCTAAGATCGTGAAGTCTGTTCCCTCCCGAAACAGCACATTCCAAGGGTGAAAATCGCCGTGCACCTGGCTAAGCCTGTGGCCCATGCGCTTCAGGCGCCAACGCCACGCTACACTGTGCCTTTCAACATCAATCAAATCAGCCTCGCCTACGAAATCAAGGTCAGGGGGATAGCTATCAAGCAAACCCATGATGCATTCTCCATGCCCCACAAGCTCACGGGCCCGCCTAACATAGAGCCACGGAGCTTCACGCTTGACCTTGTGAATCTCAACAAGATAGTCAGACAAGGCCAAGCAACGCTGTTCGTCCAGTTCGCTGATTCGCCCGGTTTCCTTCATGCGATCCAAATCGAAATGATAAAGCCTCCCGTCCGCGAATTCGGTCAGGATGAAAAACTCACCACATTTGCCCAACGATGCTAAGCATTTTGACCCTGGCACAAACGCGCCGACATCTAGGGAACGTACATGCCGCGGTAACTTGCCAAATGCTGAGTGTTGCCAAAGCAGAATTTGAGCTCGGTCAGAAAAATGGTCATGCCCAAAACCTTCAGGTCGCATGGTCTCCAGAACAACCCGTTTCACTTTGTTGCCAACAGCAAACTCGATAACATAAGGGAACCCATACCCAAACCCCTTCAAGTCCGCATATCCCCCCTGTTTCTGTTCACCCAGCCTCCAAGCTCCTTGAACCTTCACTTCCTTACCATGTAGAGTTGACAGATACTCGCACAGGATTTCCTTCGAAATCCTTAATTCAGTTTCACTTCTCTTTCTTGTCATCATTAGGCTTCACCCAAGTAACAACGGCCCGCTGAAGATACATCCCTAAACTTACAGCGGAGCTCAAATATATGATCATAATGAGCCAGAACAGGTTAATTCCACGGCTGAGGATTGTAGGTAGCAAGAAGTTCACCGCGAACGCCGCCGTTAGCCTCAAGTAGACATAGAACACAAAGCCAATCAGACCGAGGAAAAACACCTTATCCAGCATTTGTGAACGTTTGAGTTCCTTGTTTTTGATGTACCATAGTACACATGCAATACCCACCGTGATAAACAGGTAGATCACCGCATAAAGGTACAGGTAGATTGAACCTGCCCTAACGAAGAAGCTGGCGAAGAAGCCCTGTTCATAGTACTGCAAAGAATAGCCTAGACTCTCCACGTAGAAAGTGGATATGACGTCCAACAAGGCGAGAAGGGGCAAAATCCAAATCGCCTTGTCAACAGCGTCCAAACATGCTTACCTCTGGGTTAATGCTAAACGAGCTTGGGAAGCTTTAAGCCTTAAGCGAAAAAGTCACGGCGCCCTAAGTTTATATTCGAAATTCACTTCACACTACAAAGGAATGCTCATGAACTTGCTATTGCATGATGCCACGATAGTCACATGCAACAAAAGGATAATTCGAGAAGGCGCAGTAGTGGTCGAGAATGGGAGAATCGCAGACGTTGGGAAGTCTGCGAGCATCAGAAGAAAGTATGGAAGAGGCTACGAAAAGCTAGATGTGAAAGGCAAGGTAGTCATCCCTGGTCTCATCAACACGCACCAGCATGCTGCTATGAGCCTGTTGAGAGGATATGCGGATGATTTACCGCTCAGCGAATGGCTTGAAAAGTGGATATGGCCGATTGAGAAGTATATGACACCTTCTGACATCTATGTTGGAGCATCATTGACAGCAGTAGAATCCATCCTGAGCGGAACAACCACAGTAAACACAATGTACCACTATGCGCCAGAAGAGAATGAGGCAAAAGCGTTCGCAGACGCCGGCCTCAGAGGAGTAATCGGCCATGTCTGCTTCTCCTGGAGGAAGAAAGAAGATAGGAAGGCAACGGTCGACCTCGCCAAAAACTGGCATGGCAAAACTGATGGCATAATCCGCACAAGCGTCGATCCGCACTCACCCTATACTGTGGATCCAGAATATATGAAGGAACTGAAAACTATCAGAGACGAGCTAAACGAGAAGTACGGTTCAGAAGAGGCCCCGATAATCTGCCACGTCCACGCCGCAGAAACTAGGGATGAGCCGGAAAAGGTCAGGCAAGCCTTCGGTAATTCATTGAAAGACGGAGTAATGGATTACCTTGACTCGTTAGGCGTCTTGGATGAGCACGTTGTTGCTGCGCATTGCGTCGCGTTATCGGCGAAAGACATGGAGGTCATGAAGCGTAGAAGGGTTAAGGCTTCACACAATCCCATATCAAACCTCAAACTTGCGTCAGGCGTGAGCCCAGTTGCGCAAATGTTGGAAAGAGGAATAACAGTTTCGCTGGGCACGGACAGTCCCTGCTCAAACAACACGGCAGACATGTTCGAAATTATGAAGACAACAGCCATCTTGCACAAAGGTGTAAACCAGAACCCAACACTGCTGCCCGCAGAACAGGTCCTTGAAATGGCAACCATACAAGGTGCCGAGGCTCTGTCGTGGGAGAAAGAAATAGGCTCAATAGAAGTCAACAAGAAGGCAGATATGGCAATCATTGACTTCAAGAAGCCACATCTCTGCCCTCTATACCATGAGACAAGCCATCTGGTCTACGCAACCAAGGCTGCTGACGTTGAAGCAGTGATAATAAACGGGAAAATGGTCATGGAGAACAGAAAACTGGCAACCGTGAATGACGAACGAGTTATGGAGGCGGCCAAAAAAGCAAAATACCGTCTTATCGATAAGTTAGCCGCCAACGTTAAATAGCTAAGTCATGAATGAGCAGCAACGAGGATGGAAAGATTGGAGAACTTCAAAGTGAAAGATACAGCCCTAGCGGCTAAAGGCCATCTGCAAATAGAATGGGCTTCGAAACACATGCCCGTGCTGAATCAGATAAGAGAGAGGTTCGCCGACGAGAAACCGTTTAAAGGCGTGAGCCTAGGGGCATGCTTGCACGTAACGAAGGAAACCGCAGTTCTCATTTACGCCTTCCTCGTAGGTGGAGCAAAAGTGGCGTTATGTGGGTCTAACCCGCTTTCAACACAAGACGATGTCGCAGCGGCGCTGGCGGAGAAAGGCATTAGCGTGTTTGCATGGCGCGAACAAACGACCAAAGAATACTACTGGTGTATCGAGAAGACAATAGACCACAATCCCCTGATAACACTGGACGATGGAGCAGACCTAGTAGGCACAATCCACAGCAAAAGAGCAGATCTCTTACCGTGCATCAAGGGAGGAACAGAAGAAACAACGACTGGCGTCCTACGTCTAAGGGCTATGGAAAAGACTGGAGACCTCAAGTACCCAATAATAGCAGTAAACGATGCCTACACAAAATACCTGTTCGACAACCGCTATGGAACAGGACAAAGCACTATAGACGGAATCCTTAGAGCCACAAACATCCTACTGGCAGGCAAAAACTTCGTGGTCTGCGGTTATGGATGGTGCGCCAGAGGAATAGCCATGAGAGCGCAAGGAATGGGCGCGAACGTAATAGTAACCGAGGTCAACCCGCTTAGGGCATTGGAAGCCGCAATGAATGGATTCCGCGTGCTACCAATGATCAAAGCTTCAGCCATCGGCGACATATTCGTTACAGCAACAGGCGACATAAACGTGATACGGAAAGAACACATGCAGAAGATGAAAGACGGCGCAATACTTGCCAACAGTGGGCACTTCAACGTTGAAATAAGCCTGAAAGACCTAGAGGGATTGGCAACTTCGAAGCGAAACCTACGAACAAACCTTGATGAATACGTTCTCAAAAACGGCAGGAGACTGTATCTGTTAGCAGATGGAAGACTTGTCAATCTTGCCGCAGCAGAAGGACACCCTTCAGAAGTTATGGACATGTCATTCGCGAACCAGGCTCTCAGCGTGGAATACTTGGTCAAAACTGAAAGAATGGTGCCAAGAGTCTATGCGGTTCCAAAAGAGATAGATGAAAGAATAGCAAGGCTGAAACTCGCCGCAATGAATATACGGATAGACAAGCTGACAACTGAACAGAAAAAGTATCTGACAACTTGGGAAATGGGAACGATCTAACGGAAACGAAAAGCCATGGTAAACTTTAAAAGGTATAAAGAAGTAAACATGGCTTACATGGTGAAACAGAAATGGTGAGCAAGGACCAATCGATTGGAGGATTAATCTTCATAGTGTGCGTCGCAGTCGCCATATTCTATGTCGTTACACTTTTCTATCCGTGGTGGCTTCAAAACTGGGCAGACCCAGGGGTTGTTCAATTCTGGATAGTCGCAGTGCCAGTCTTCATAGCATTTGTGGCTATAATGGGAATAGGCGCTTGGATAGGCTGGACAATGGCAACAACACCACCGCCAAAACCAATAGAAGAGATAACTAGTGAAATCGAAGAGAAGAAAGAGGAAGTACCACCGCCGCCAGAACCAGAAAAGGAAGCAAAACCCCCAGAGGCATCCCCAGAAGGGCCCCCTGAGGAGAAGAAGCCAGAAAGAAAGAGAAGGACATAGAAAAGCCCCTGACTCTTTTTCTTGCGGAAACCAATTCTCGCATGGTATACTACAATTGAGTTATGGACTCTCGCATGGAGTTAGTCAATTATCTCCGGTTATTCTCAGAATTTGTGCTAGGTGGCGCCGGGGAAGGGATTCGAACCCCTGCGAGCCCACGGGCCCACTGGCTTACCTG
>CAYYXF010000014.1:0-21259 GCA_964475545.1 uncultured Candidatus Bathyarchaeia archaeon
AGAAATGCAACGGTTGTGGACTTTGCGCACAAAAGTGTCCAATCGAAGCAGTTGACATGTTCAACGAAGGATTGGGCAATAGAAGCGCAATCTTCGTTGAATATCCGCAGGCAGTGCCACTGAAGTACATGATTGATCGTGAAAAATGCGTTGGCTGCGGAACATGTGCTGAAATTTGTAAGGCAAATGCCGTTGAATATGAGCAGGAAGAGAGTGAAGTAAAACTGAATGTTGGCTCGATAATTCTGGCTCCCGGCTTCGAATCCTTCGATGCAAGACTGAAAAGCGAGTACGGCTACGCGCGGTATCCGAACGTTGTGACGAGTATTGAGTTTGAGCGCATTTTGAGTGCTTCCGGCCCTTATGGTGGGCTCGTCTTGAGGCCATCGGATGGTGAAATTCCGAAGAAGATTGCGTTCATCCAGTGTGTCGGTTCGAGGGACTTCCAGCTTGGGAACAACTATTGTTCAGCTGCATGCTGCATGTACGGCATCAAAGAAGCAGTAATAGCTAAGGAGCACACGCCTTCGAAACTGGATCCCACAATTTTCTACATGGACATGCGTTCCTACGGAAAGGAATTTGACTCGTACTATGAACGTGCCCAGGGAGAATGGGGCATAAGGTTCGTACGGTCAAGAGTGGCCGGGGTCACCGAGGACCCAAGAACAGGCAACTTGCATGTGCACTACGTTGAGAATGAGACACCCAAAACAGAAGAATTTGACATGGTAGTTCTGTCGATCGGCATGACGCCGCCAAAGGATGCTGAGAAACTAGCCAAGAACTTGGGTGTAAAACTTAACAAATATCGATTCTGCGACACAGAGACATTTTCACCTGTCGAAACCTCAAAGCCAGGCGTATTCGTCTGTGGAGCCTTCTCTGCTCCGAAAGACATCCCTGAGAGCGTCGCGCAGGCAAGCGGCGCCGCGTCGAAGGCTATGGGAATAGTTGCAAGCGAAAGAGGAACGCTCGTCACGAAGAAGGAGTATCCTCCTGAACGTGACGTGAGCAAAGAAGAGCCGCGCATAGGCGTTTTCGTCTGTCACTGCGGAATCAACATCGGCGGAGTCGTGAATGTTCCCGAGGTTGTGGAATATGCCAAGACTCTGCCTAACGTGGCTTATGCTGAAGCGAACGTTTACACTTGTTCTCAGGACACTCAGAAGCTTATAGCGGAGAAGATCAAGCAGAACAATCTTAACCGTGTGATCGTGGCTTCGTGCACGCCTCGCACGCATGAACCTCTCTTCAAGGAAACTGTTCAGGAAGCTGGATTGAACCCGTACCTGTTTGAGATGACGAACATTCGGGATCAGTGCAGCTGGGTGCACATGCACAAACCAAGAGAAGCCACCGAGAAAGCAAAAGACCTTGTGCGTTCCGTAGTTGCAAAGGCCAAGCTGCTGAAACCGTTGGAAAAACCGTTGATAAGTGTCACGCCAGTCGGCCTGATCATAGGCGGAGGAGTATCAGGCATGACTGCAGCATTAGAACTTGCGAAACAGGGGTTCGAAGTTCATTTAGTCGAAAGAGAAAAAGAGTTAGGCGGGCACCTTCGTAATATTCACTACCTGCTAGGAGAAAACATCAAACCGAAGGAGAAGCTTGATGCTCTAATCAAGGCAGTGAAAGAGAACGACAAAATACATGTCTACACTGACGCGGAAGTCACTGACATTTATGGTTTTGTGGGCAACTTCAAGACGAAGGTCAGGCAACATGGTGGTAAGAACAAGGAAATCGAGCATGGCATAGTCATAGTGGCCACAGGCGCGGTTGAATACAAACCCAAGGAATTTCTGTATGGTCAAGATCCAAGAGTAATGACTCAGCACGAGCTTGAAGAGAAGATTGCGAAGGGCGAGTTCAGGGCCAAAAGCGTTCTCATGATTCAATGTGTGGGTGCAAGGAATGAGGAGAGACCAAACTGTGCAAGAATCTGCTGCGGGGAAGCCATAAAAAACGCGTTGAAGATAAAGGAAGCAAACCAGGAAGCTGAAGTCTACATCTTGTACAAGGACATGCGAGCCTACGGTTTCAAAGAGGACTATTACAGGGAAGCTGCAATGAAAGGGGTCTTATTCGTTAACTACGATGACGAGCGAAAGCCCCAGCTTGTGAATGAAGGTGGAAAGTTGAAAGTCACTTTCTGGGAGCCCGTTTTGGGTCAAGAGGTTGAGGTTGAGCCGGACGTTGTTGTCTTGAGCGCCGCGACAATCCCGAATCCTGATAACAAACATGTTGCTGAGATGCTCAAAGTACCATTAACTAAGGACGGCTTCTTCTTGGAGGCGCACATGAAGCTTAGACCTGTGGACTTTGCAACTGACGGGGTTTTCCTCTGCGGCATGGCACACTCGCCCAAATATATTGACGAAAGTATTAGTCAAGCATGCGCTGCAGCAGCAAGGGCAACAACCATACTTTCCAAAGACAAGCTTGAGATGGAAGGAATAATCGCAAACGTATCTGAAGATTTATGTAGCGGTTGTAGAATCTGTGAATATCTATGTCCGTACGGTGCAGTCGAAATGAAGGACAAAGAGGGAAAAACCATAGCACATGTGATTGAAGCCTTGTGCAAAGGCTGTGGTGCATGTGGTACGGCATGTCCAACAAAAGCCATCACGATGGGTCACTTCACGACTGACGAGATCCTTGCGCAAGTTGAAGCTGTACTAGCGGGGGCGACAGCATGAGCGAAAAGAACGGGTTTGAGCCGAAGATCATTGGTTTCTTATGCAACTGGTGTGCCTATGCTGGTGCAGACTTGGCGGGAGTCAGCAGAATACAGTACCCTCCAAACATTAGGATCATACGCGTGATGTGTAGCGGGAGAATAGACCCTGCATTCGTTCTCGAAGCTTTCAAGGATGGCGCGGATGGCGTGCTAGTTGCTGGTTGCCACTTGCCCTCAGATTGCCATTACATTAGCGGTAACTTCAAGGCACTGCGCAGGATAACCCTTCTGAAGAAGGTTTTGAAGGGTTTTGGGATCGAGCCCGAACGACTGCGATTAGAGTGGATCTCAGCGAGCGAAGGAGACAAGTTTGCCGCCGTAGTGCGCGATATGGTTGATGAGGTAAAAAAGCTTGGACCAAACCCGTTGGCAAGCAAGGAGGTTGAAGCCTGATGACCGAAGCAGAGAAGAAGACGATTAAGGCTTCGGAGATGGATCCTAAGTTTAAGTATGAAATCTCGAAGATGCATGGCGGCGAAAAGCTGATGCGTTGCTTCCAATGCGGAACATGTACGTCTGACTGTCCTGTTGCAAGATTCAGTGATACTTACAGGCCTAGGCAGATTATCCGCATGACTCAGCTTGGGCTTAAAAATAGAGTGTTGAGCAGCGACACTTTGTGGCTTTGTGCGGCATGTTTCACTTGTACAGATCGTTGTCCGCAGGATGTTGAAGTTGCCAGCGTTATACGTGTTTTGAGGAATCTGGCTGCAGAACAAGGGTGTGTGCCACAGGTGTTCAAGGAGCAGTGCTCATGCATTCTTGAGTCAGGTTACGCTTACAAGATTCCAGAGCTAAGAGTGAAAAAGAGGGAACAGCTGGGATTGCCGCCTTTGCCGAAGGGCAACCCTGAAAGCATAGGAAAAACGCTCAGTTGCGTTCATTTCCTGAAGCATGTGGAGAAGAAGGCGTGATTGAAATGGCCGGGCCCAAGTATCTCATGTTTCTAGGATGCGCGATTCCTTATCGCGTTAGCGCGTTCGAGATCTCGGCGCGCAACGTCCTTAGGAGGTTGGGCGTGGAACTGAAAGAAATGCCAGAATTCAACTGTTGCGGTTTGCCCTTGGATCCTGTCAGCCATGAAATGATGCTTATTCTGGCAGCAAGAAACCTAGCTTTGGCGGAACGCGAAGGCTTAGACATCATCACGCTCTGCCCGGGCTGTGCAGGGACACTGAAAAAAGTCAACAAGATGTTGAAGGAAGACAAGGCCTTGCGTGACGAGATTAACAGCCATCTGAAAGAAGCAGGGCTGCAGTTCAAGGGAACACAAAACGCTAAACACTTGATGCAGGTGCTAATCGAAGACGTTGGGTTAGAGAAGGTTAAGAATTCGGTTGTCAAGCCGCTCACGATGCTTAAGGTTGCCGAACACAATGGGTGCCACATTCTGAGACCAAAAGAGTTTATCGGATTTGACGATCCAGAAGATCCTAAGACTCTTAAAACTCTCATCGAGGCAACTGGTGCAACGTGCCTAGATTACATGGACGAGACTGAGTGTTGCGGCGCTCCAAGTGTTGGTGTGAGCGATAAGGTTGCGCTTCAGCTTGCACGTGATAAGCTCAATCACATCAAGGTGGTTGATGCAGAGGCCATGATTACGATTTGCCCCTTCTGCCACATAATGTATGACACGAACGAGCTGCGGATTGAGAAGATGTTCAACGAGACTTATGGAATTCCTGTATTGCATTATCCGCAGCTGCTCGGCCTAGCTATGGGCATTAAGCCTGAAGAACTGGCTTTCAACGAGCTTAGAGTTGATGCTTCTAAAATACTGAATAAGGTATGTGAGGGAGGAAAATAAGATGGCGAAAGAAAAGCTGAAACTCGCCTTTTATTGGGCTGCAAGCTGCGGCGGATGCGAAATCGCTGTCCTAGACATAAACGAGAAAATCCTCGACGTGGTGAACATTGCAGACATAGTGTTCTGGCCTGTAGCTATGGACATCAAATACAAGGACGTAGAAAACATGCCTGACAACTACATTGACATCTGCTTCTTCAACGGATCTGTAAGAAGCGAAGAGCAAGAACACATGGCTAAGCTTCTGAGAAAGAAGTCCAAGACGCTTGTGGCTTTCGGATCATGCGCTCAAGAAGGGTGTATCCCTGGCTTGGCAAATCTTCATGACCGCCAAGAAATCTTCAACAAGGTCTATCTGCAAAGCAAATCCATTTCAAACCCAAAGGGCGTTGTCCCGCAGACCAAGACTGAAGCGAAGGAAGGTGTCTTGGAGCTTCCGGAGTTCTATGACACAGTCAAGACTTTGGATCAGACTGTGAAGGTTGACTATTATCTTCCAGGCTGTCCGCCTCCGGTTAAGCTGATAATAAACGCTTTCGATGCGATAGCGAAGAACGAACTTCCAGCAAAAGGATCAGTGCTTGCACCATTGAAATCCGTATGCGACGAATGCCCAAGGAAGAAGGGGAACAAGAAAATCTCCAAGATATACCGTGTTCACGAAAAGGTTCCTGAGCCTGAAAAATGCTTGCTTGAGCAAGGAATCATATGCATTGGACCGGCAACACGCAGCGGGTGCGGCGCTCAATGCTTAACTGTTGACATGCCCTGCACAGGGTGCGGCGGTCCATGTCCCAACTCGCCAGAGCAGGGTGCAGCAATGATGAGTGCTCTGGCTTCCATACTGGGCCTCGAAGAGGAGCAAGAGCATTATACTGATGAGGATGTTGAGAGGCTTATGAGCCAAATCAAAGATCCGGTTGGAACGTTCTACATGTACTCTTTACCGTCATCGCTGCTTAGGAGGAAGGTGATGAAGCAATGAAGGAAATAATCATAGATCCCATAACCAGACTTGAAGGTCACGGAAACGTCTCAATATTCCTGAACGACGCTGGCGAAGTAGAAAACGCTTATCTAAAGATTCCTGAACTCAGAGGCTTCGAAAAGTTCTGTGTCGGGCGAAGAGCTGAACTCATGCCAATCTTGACGACTAGAATCTGCGGAGTCTGCCCCGTGGCCCACCATTTCGCCGCAACAAAAGCCTTAGACGCCGCGTTCAACGTTGAACCACCGTCAGCAGCGAAAAAGCTTAGGGAGCTTATGTATGCTGGATACATCATTTATGATCATACCTTGCACTTCTATTATCTTGGCGGTCCAGACTTCATAGTTGGACCAGATGCTCCGCCAGAGAAAAGGAACATTCTAGGCGTTATTGAAAAGGCTGGAATGGACGTGGCTAAGGAAGTCATTAAGCATAGGGCCTATGGGCAGAAGATAACTGAGATTCTCGGCGGAAAAGCAACACATCCAGTTTGCGGACTTCCTGGCGGAATATCTAAGCCTCTGAGCGAAGAGAACAGGCAGGAAATTGAGAAGATGGCAGCGTCTTCTCAGGAGTTTGCAAAGCTCACATTGACTCTGTTTCACAGCATTGTCTTGGGTAACAGCAAATACGTAGACATGATCAAGAGCGACGCTTACACTATGAAAACGTATTACATGGGTTTAGTAGACAAGGACAACAAAGTCAACTTCTACGATGGAAAAATCAGAGTAGTCTATCCTAGCGGCGGCGAGTTTCTGAAGTTCGAGGCTAAAGACTATCTCGCACATGTTGGTGAACATGTGGAGGAGTGGACCTATGCCAAATTTCCATTCTTGAAGAAGATTGGATGGAAAGGCCAAATCGACGGGCCAGACAGCGGGGTCTACCGCGTTGGCCCGCTAGCAAGGCTTAACGCTTCAGACGGTATGGCTACACCGCTTGCGCAAGCAGAATATGAGCAAATGTACAAGACTTTGGGCGGCAAACCCGTGCATGGCACGTTGGCATTCCACTGGGCAAGATTAATTGAGCTACTCTACGCCACTGAAAGAGCACTTGAGCTGATCAAAGATCCAGAGATAACGAGCACAAACGTGCGCAACAAGCCAGGCGAACCAGGGGAAGGCGTAGGAGTCGTCGAGGCTGCCAGAGGGACACTATTCCACCATTATGTGCTTGATAAGGATGCAATCATTGAGGATGTCAACATGATAGTGGCAACCACAAACAACTATCCTGCGATTTGCATGTCTATTCGAGATGCAGCAAAGGGCGTGATTCACGGCGGCAAGGTGGACCAAGGCTTGCTCAACATGGTCGAGATGGCTTTCAGGGCCTATGACCCCTGCTTCGGGTGTGCGACGCACTTTGCAGTTGGACAGATGCCCTTGACAGTGAATATATACAACAGGGAGAAGCAGCTGATCAAAACAGTCCAGCGATAAACCACTTTTTATCGTCCCTTTTCCTGTTATTGTTATGGCGGCTTCAAGTGACGAGCAGAAAACATGCCCTTTATAGAGAGCTAAGGGAATGGCTTTCAGACGCCGAAAAGGTCGTCGTCGCTGGAATTGGGAATCCCATACGCATGGATGACTTCGTCGGCGTCAAAATAGTCCAAGACCTGCAAGGAAGAGTCTCCAAAAACGTCTATCTGATCGAATGTGAAACCGTCCCCGAAAGCTTCATCCAGCAAATAGTAGATTTCAAACCAACTCACGTCCTCTTGATAGACGCTGCAATACTAGAATTGAAACCTGGAGAATCAAGACTCATAGATCCTGAGCAATTGAAGGACTTTCCCGCATTCTCAACACATATGCTTCCGTTGCGCATATTCTGCGAATATATCACAGAAACAGGAAGGTCTAGGACGGGCTTGGTTCTGATTGAGCCTGGGAAGACTGATTTTGGAGAAGGATTGACGCCTGAGGTTGACGTTGCTGCGAAAACTATTGTCAACATTCTGCTCAAAGCGTTGCCATAGGATATCGCGCGCGCGAAAAGGAAAGCAGCTGGCGCGACTGGGACACTCTGATTCAGTTGCGCGAGGGAGTGAGGGAAGAACGCGAATCCTGCCGCTACGAAGATTGCCGTGGACAGCAACGCAAGAAACTATCATTATTCTTTTCGCTGCTAATTCCTTGTAGCGCGTGTTCTAGTAGTGTCCCGAAAGCTTAAAGCTCTACTCTTCATGTGCGATCATTGTCAGTGTCTGTCTAACTTTCTGCAATTTTCTTATCTTGTTATGTGTTTCCTTTATTTCGTCCATCGTATCTGCCTTTGTTCTCACAATGATGTCGTAGACGCCGTAAAGTGGATAGGCTTCTTCAACTCCCTTGATCCCTCTCAGCGTTTTCATCATCTGCGGATCAAACGCTTCCGTATTTATCAACAAGTATGCCATGGGCATTGAAATCACCTCTCTTCCATAGTCTGTGCTATGTTTGCTTTTTAGGTTTGGGGCGACGTTAAACGTTTTTGGTTTGGTTTGGGGCAAAATTTAGCCTCACGCACAATATTACGCATTCTGCAAGCGAGTGCTTACGCCGAAAACAGAAGCGTTAGCATTCTGATAGCCTCGAATTCCCTTCAACGCATGTTGCAGGCAGCAAAACAGACAATAATAAACTGAGTGGGTTCCTTGATGAGAGGAATTAGAGAAAAAAGAGAATGTTAGACCAATCGATACTTATTGCGATCGAAATCTGCAATTGCCAGGGCGCGCTTGTTCTCTGCTTCCAGATGAGTCTGTTGATAGGCCATGGCAGCGTCCCCCAGTTCGTTGCCTGCTTGGGCCGAAGAGCTGTAAGGTACTTCTATGGGGTGTTGTCTGAATATGTTTAGAGCCCTTTTGAAAGAGGCGTTTTTCAGCTCTTTCTCGCAGTCAACACGTTTTGCCTGTTTTTTAGCCGTTCTCCATTCCATTTCAATCACCTCTTTCCTACTCAAATCACTGTTTTAATACTGATGCTGCACTTGCTTATAAAATTTGCGTTTGAGTGGCAAAACGCTTTTATACTAATTTAGCAATTGTTTCATTGGGTAAATAGCTATGAAATCAATAAAAACAATGGGAAATCCTGAGGTGCTCAGGTTTCTTGGAGACGAAACAAGAGCGCGCGCTAACGTTTTCAGTGAAGAACAAGAAGGGCTGGAATGCAGCACATTCATGTCGCATGCGCTTAATAGTGATGGCCCGAGATGAGGTTGGTGGTAGGAAAGATGGTGAATCAGTCAACTGAAGCGGTTCCTACGGGGAGGACCGGCAAGACGGGCATGTTAGGGTTTACTGTTATCTGGGTTGGTCAGATGCTGTCGCTTTTGGGTACGAACATGACGGGTTTTGCGTTGGCGATATGGATATATGAGGTAACGGCGGAGAGTTTCCGGGCCACAGCGTTCTCGTTGGTTGCCTTCTTCGGTTTTGCGCCTTTGATTCTGGTTAGTCCTGTAGCCGGAGCTATAGTTGATCGTTATGACCGCAAGAAGGTGATGATGTTTGCTGATTTGGCAGCTGGGCTGCCTACTGTCGCAGTTTTGCTGCTTTACGTGACTGGCAGCTTGCAGCTTTGGCATGTCTTTGTGACGGGAGCCATTTCGTCCAGTTTTCAAGCTTTTCATTTTCCAGCCTACTCTGCGGCAGTGACCATGATGATTCGCAAAGAGAATTATGGACGTGCCAGTGGCATGCTTGCGACTGCTCAGTTTGCTTCGGGAATCTTTGCCCCCGTAGTGGGCGCTCTCGTTCTGGCCTTCGCGGGTCTTCCAGCTGTGTTGATGATCGATATTGCGACTTTTGTCGTGGCAATTGGCATGCTTCTGTTTGTGCATGTGCCGCGACCGCCAACAAGTGAGGCTGGACGCAAGGGAATTGGAAGTATATGGAGAGAGTCACTCTATGGTTTTCGCTTTATATATGAACGTCCCAGTTTGCTTGGTCTGCAGTTAACATTCTTTTGTGTCAACTTCGTCGCAACATTCAGCAATGTACTCTTGAATCCAATGATCCTATCGCGAATTGGGAATTACCAGACTGGTCAGATCATACTGGGCAGCGTTCTTTCTGCAGGCGGCATTGGAGGCGTGGTTGGAAGCGTAGTGATGAGTGTGTGGGGTGGTCCAAAGCGAAGAGTCAAAGGCATGATGTTTGGAATGATTTTGCTGAGTTTGATAGGCACGTTGTTGACGGGGCTGGGTCGAGAATTCTACGTGTGGGCTCTTGCTTCTTTTCTTGGTCTATTCTTGCTTCCAATAATCAATGGCTGCAGCCAAGCCATATGGCAGGCCAAAGTGGCTCCTGACGTGCAAGGACGAGTTTTCGCGACGAGGCTGCTTATAGCTCAAATATCTTCACCAGTGGCAATGCTGATGGCTGGACCATTGGCTGACCGCGTGTTCGAGCCAGGCATGAAGCCTGGTGGCGGTCTGTCATCTGTTTTTGGTTGGCTGATCGGAACGGGTCCCGGCGCTGGTATGGCACTCATGTTCTTGATAACTGGAGCCGCGGGTGCGTTTGTTGGTCTAGGAGCTTATAGTGTGCGTGCGGTGAGGGATGCGGAGGACATATTGCCTGATCATGACGCAGATGCATCTGCCGAAGGAACAGGAGTTGATTGATTCTAGCTGGCTAAGGCGCGCTAGGTTGAGGCAATGCGAATTTTTTGTGTTTTTTTTAACCAAGAGCAACTATTCTACAAGCAGGAAGGCGTACCTATTCATGGCCTCCGAATAGTCGCGCAAGACCTTGATAGGGTAACCAAGCTGCTTTACAGTCGAGAAGACGTCAACGGCCATTGCCTCGGGAGGCGGGCGCGCGGACCTCTTGTTCTTGCATTCGACTCTTTCTTCTGCACAGTTCTTGCACGCGCTACAAGAATCCATGAAGAGCAAGAATGCTTTTGGATTACCTGCCAAGAACACTTCGCGCTCTAAGCTCAGAAGCCTTTCATTAATGCCCTTTGCCCATTCATGTCGTTCCTCTGGATTTTCAAGTTTCTTTTCAAAATGGAAGACAACCCCTTCATTGTACTCGCGAAAGAAGCTTTTGCATTCATCAACGGGCGGTGTATTCGGAGGACAGCATGCGTTTTTTCCGTAGTCTTTGCAGCCAAACATGCATTTCATCCTTACCCATTGAGAAACCACAATGTTCTGCGGGTTAATCCATTTGAAGTCTCTGAACTCGTGCTTGAGGAACAGTTTTTCTAGACGCGTCCGATTGCTCATCTCGACCAGCTCTTGAGTCACAAACGCACAACTATGCTTGCGTCGTTCAAAAGATTTTCGTGTGCCAGTCTGTGCGGTTCTCGATTCGAGTTGAGCCACATGTTATCGACTGCGGTTTGGCGGTCATACGCGCAATCTCTTGGTTTAGATCAAACTTTTATTCTCGATTCGCTTACCTTCTCAAACTCAAAAGGAAAACTGGCGAGTCAGACTGATGGAAAAGCCCCTGTGGATGATTTACACAACGCACATGTTTATTGAAGTCTACTTGCTCATACAAGTTGCTATTATCCCAGTGATCGTCCGCGAATTTCAGCTAAGCCTTCTCGAGGCTTCATTGGTTGCCACGGTGCCAAGCATTGCTGCACTTTTGATGAATATTCCGTCAGGGTTTCTGGCCGATCGTTTTAGCACGAACCACCTGTTGTTTGCCAGCATGCTTATCGAAGGAGTTTCAGCTCTTGTCGTCAGCCAAACAAATAGCTTCTGGGCTCTTGTAATTGGAGCGGCATGCATGAGGATCGCCTCACCAATATATCATATTTCAGGTCTCAGTCAGATAAGCAGGCTTGCCAAGCCTGAACGGATGAGCAGGTCCGTAGGACTCCACAACGCGCTTGGAAGTCTAGGCTCAACAGCGGGTCTCATGAGCCTTGCATTCTTCTTGGCAACAACAGGTTGGAGGGCGACCTATCTGTTTTGGTCCTTTCCCATCGTAATATGGGGATTTATCCTTCTAACCTCCCCTCAACTGAGAATCAAGCAAAGCAGAGTCGGAGTAAACCCAGTAAAAAGCAAGTCTTCAAGACTCATTCTGCTCTTCTCGCCAGCCCTTCTAATATTCTTGGTCGTAGTCGCGATTAGAGAGGTCGGAGGGACCGGAAGCTCCACCTTCATGACCACATACTTTGTTGATGTTAGAAACCTTTCCGAAACCACAGCCAGCCTCATCTTTGGACTAGGGCCATTCACGGGAATAGTAGGCTCGATCGGCGGAGGCTATGCTGCGGAGAGATTAGGTGCCAGGAAAGCGCTAAGCTGGGTAATCCTGTGTTGTGCGGTTTCGCTTCTGGCGCTGTCGTTGGCATTGCATCTCTACTTTCTCACTTTTGTCTATCTTGTTTACACGTTTTTCAGCAATGCACTTTGGTCGCCCATGAATACGATAGTGGCAAGCATTACGCCTGAGGCGGAGAGAGGGTTGAGTTATAGCCTCTACTTCTTCACAGAAGGTCTCATAGCTTCAATCGCGCCGTCAATTGCTGCCGGAGTGATAGAATTTTCCAGCGTTTGGCACGTCTTTCCCTTCAGCGTGGCCTTCTTCATCATAAGCCTAGTAATACTTCAATTCCTCTCCCGCTTCGGACGGAAGTAAATGGGTTCGAAAATTGGGTTTGAGGATGATGTCATATCCTAATCCTGCTTCAATTGCACGTGTAGATCGGGGATTAAGGGCCGAGTCGTCTAGCATTCGACGAAATCGTTGTGGGTGATTGCCTTGGCTGGACAAGTATCAACGCAGTGACCGCAGGAAATGCAAGCTCTTACGTGTGCTACATTAGGAACAGAGCTGTTTCGTTTCTGGACAAGAACTGCTCCTGGGCATATTTCGACGCAGAGGCCACACTTTCTGCAAAGATGTGAATCTATCTCTATCTTTGACATTGTCTTATCCATTCATGAGGGCGCACAAGTCGCATGGGTGAAATAGCATGTGCTGGCGGATGCCTTCGTCCTTGATGTGTCGGGCTGAGAGCTAAATTAAAATAAGCGTACAACCAAAGGAGACTTGGGGAAGGGAGAATCATGGTTGGTTTGAATGCCATGCTGAGGTTTGCATTCCTTTCTACTCTGCTTGTCTCGTTGATGTTTGCGGCGTGTGTTTTGCCGTCGTTCGCTAACGCGCGAATATACGTAAGCGGTATCGATCCGTCCCAAGCGTATCCTAATGGTATCGTACGTGTCTATGGAAGTGGAGCCACGCCCAAAGTAGCGGTCACCGCTCTGCTGAGTGGGCCTGTGAACGAGACACTTATTGTGGAGAATAGCACAATTGGCCCGTGGATCATTGTAGGTCCAAGCAATTTGACGCTGGGATCAACGTTTGCAGGGGAATCTGGAAACTGGGAGCTAAGCTTTCTAACTCCGAACGTTTTTCCTGGGTACTACAGTGTTTACGTTTTTGATAATGAAACTCTGGCTAATGATGTGGTCAGCTTTCAAGTTCTGATGAACGTGACGATTGTGCCTCTAATGCCTGGGTTGAATGTAACGTATGGACCTTTGAATATGACAATTTGGACTTCAAACATGAGTGGTCTTCCTCCTGGACCTTTGCTCTTTTTTGTTGCTGGTACTGTTGTTCCGTCTTCTGGGTCTCCAGGAACATTTGTCAGCATGTTAGGGCATTCCGCTTCAGGTGGAGAAATCGACGTCTACTTCGATGATTCCCTCCTTGCCACAGTTGCAGGTCAACGTGGGGACTGGAGTGCTTCTTTCCAAGTGCCTAACGTTTCGGTTGGAAATCACACGATCAGGGCTATAGATGTAGGAGGAAGATGGATGAGTCTTGCTACGTTTTATGTTGCTTCACCTGCTATCAGCTTCTTCAATTTTCCGTTGTTCCTGATTGGTTTGTTCGCTGTAGCTGCGTTCTCCGGCGTGGTGTCTTTCCTGTTGTTTGTCGTGTTTCGCAGGAAGCAGGATAGTGTATGCTAAGCGGAGAGAATTACACATCGGAATATCTCTATACAATCATAGTTTTCAATTCTGTATTTCAGACCAATAACTGATGCTGTGTCTTCGTCTTTTCATCCGTATTCCTCTACTGACGTTATGAACCTGCCTACCATAAGATCCGGTGCTGTTCCGCCAATAACTGGATGTGCTGCCATCAATAGTTTTCCTGTATCGCCTTCAAGTTTCGGATAGATGCACAACGGAAATAGAAATGCAGTTAATGCTGCTCCAGTTGCAAGTCCTATGCAAAACAGCAACTCTGATACTACAATTAAGGTGGGGTTTCCTTCTTGCATGCCGAGTCACCTCTCATTAATGCTGACATTCTACTCTCGGGATACTGTCATCCTGTAGAATCTTGCCTCAAATGTTGTAGGAGAATCTTCTAGAACTGTCTTATAGAAGCAACTTCTATTTTCCAACAGAATGTGCACTTCCTGAACGTGGAGTTGAACGCCAAGCGGGGTTGCGTGTCGTTTTGCACTGTTTATGGGTTCGTTTTTGATGCTGGTTCCCCACATGTGCCCCAGTTGCATTTTGGCACGTCGTGAATTATGATGTGCAGCCGATCAGCCGGAACGCCGATGTCCTCAAACGCTTTCGCGATACCTTTGATCAGCTTTGCCTTCTGTCCCTCGGTTCTTCCTTGCCACATCTCAACAATTACTACTGGCATGAGATCACCTCTGGTTCCCTCTTAAGCATTCAAAGACTAATAATCTTTCACAAAAGCGAGTCTCAAAGACTTGGATGCGCTTTGGTTCTCAAGCGGACGGCAGTGCCAGAAGGCTGCGGTCAGGTTCTTGTTGGATCCCTTGCCAATACATGAAAGACTATGGCTGCTGCGACACCTAACGCTCCGAGGACTGTTCCCAAGCCCTCGTAGTCAAACCAGATAAGCGCCAACCCTCCGACTGCTGCGCCCAACGCGTAACCCAAATTCACAAATGCAGAATCCAACGACATCATCGTGCCTCGATATTTTGGAACTTGCTCAAGAGTCAGGCTTATGGCTGCTGCAGTTACCATGCCGAAGAACCAGGCAGCTATGAAGTTCAGCGCCAGAGAAAACCAGAAATTGGGCGCATGAACGAAGGCTATTGTGAACATACCCGCCACGAAAGCGGTAATGGCTGTTGAAGGTTTGCGTCCAATCTTATTCACAAGTCTACCGCTGACCAAACTCCCGATAGTGTAGCATAGGGCTGCCCCTAAGACTACGATGGTTGCAAGATCTTCAGATGCTCCGAGCCGTTGCATGAAAAAAGCTGCGCCATAATACAGGATCGCGCCAAAAGAAGCAGCGCGAAGGACGTCCCCAGCCAAGCAAGCCAAAACAGATCTATTCGACAACACCTCCTTGAAACTCGACAGGAACTTGCTCTTGTCCGCCGCTGTCCCGTCTCTGCGAGAAGCAGGTGGAATGCCCACGAATGCCAGCAAAAGGCTTAGGAAGGATAGAGGTATAACGAACCATAGAAGTGTGAGTCGCCAGCCTCCATAGTCCGCGAGTAAATTGAAGATTATGGGAGCGATGACGTAAGACAGTGCGCCGGCACCAACAGTCCATGCAATCGCGTTTGCCCTCTTCTCCAAAGGAAAATGCTCTCCGATAAGCGCGTTGGTCATCGGGTTAATCATGGCTACTCCTACGCCGCTTATGGAGTAGGCCATGAGCATCCAACTGAAACCTGTGGCTAAAAAACACCCTACTGATGAAATACCGAAGAACAGCAAGCCTATTATGAGCAATGACTTGTGCTTAAAACGAACACTCAGAAACCCCATGATCAATGCAAAAACCACTGCCGCAACTGAAGAAAAAGTGTTGATCTGCCCCATAATTCCAACTTCCACCTTGAACTCTGCCGCAATAGGGTATAGGAAAAGTCCTATCAAAACTGCAAGCGGGCCTGCTGAGAACATGCAGAAGATTAATGTGGGAAGAAAAATCTTCTTTGGGGAAGTTTTCTCTTTAACCGAATCTGCGTCATCGCTCATATTCCGCGGTTGCTCCAGCAGTTCATTATCCTAGGGGGGTAGATCCCACTAAAAATCAGGGATTGTCCCTGAATCGGAATCAAAGCCTGATTTAATGCTTCACCCTAATTAGACTATGCCTGCACAGACGCGCGCACTGGGGTGGTGGAACTGAACCCTGTGATTTCTTGGCTAATGCGTTAGGATGTTAAGGGGGAGCCACATTCACTTCCGCGGGGTAACTATACCCTTGATCTGCTTTTCTCTTTCTTTTTCAATACGTAAATGACCCAAGGTGCAATCCTTGTTTCATTGACCCATTTGTGCGGCTCATTCTCTTTGGCTAACGGTTTGTAGGTTTTGACTAATTCTAATCCAGCCCTCTTAAAGGTCTCTTGATAATACTCATCCGTCCAAACGATATCCTCTACCGGTCTCTTGTCGTCTATGGCTGTTACAATTATTCTTACTTTGTCTCCGCTTTTTGCACGCTTATTCTCCGGAAAGTCCTTGGTAGAAAATGATGCCCATTCGTGCGTATATATTTCTGGAGATGAGACCAAGTTAACTATTATTCCTTCACTCTTCAGTAGGCTCCCAATTTCTCTGAAATTCTTAACCTTCTTTTCCATTGTAGGTATATTGTCAAATGTAAATACAGAGAGTACAAGATCGTAGGCATTGCCTTTAAACTGGCTGAGGTCGCCCTCTTTAATAAGACGATAATCCCCTTCAAGATCTATCTCTGTTGCTTTCTTTATCATGTCTTCTGATATGTCGACTCCGATGACGTTGAATCCAAGTTTTTGCAGAAATCTTGTAGAACGTCCCGTACCACACCCAAAGTCTATTGCGTTTCTTCCTTTAACATGTTTAAATATGATTTCAGGTAAGTCCCTGTATGCTAAATAATAGGTGCCGGGAAACTCTAGTTTAGCGTAGGCTTCTGCACGTTTAGCATCCTCATATGAATTGAGAAATTCCATGATGACCTCCTTTTTTCTTGGCTATTTATTTCTTTACGCTCAAAACAGAATTTTACACCAACACTGGGAGTTGGCGAGGTGAGGGGTTTTTTTCTTCTGCTGGTTAACCAGAATAGTTGATTCTTCTTCATTAATGGAAAATGGGCACGGGCTGACCGAGTAGTGCGCATTCCAAGGGCGTAAAAAATCATGTGCGCAAGCAGCATAGCTTTTATTTGCAAGAAGGTTACTAGATTGTTGACCGGAGCCTTGTGAGGAGGTGATTCGATGCCGAAATGTGGGCTTTGTGGTGCTGAAATAAAAGAGCAACCGAAAATCACTGCTGAGGGTAAATGCTCAGTTTGCGGAACAAAACTGGCCACGGTCAAATCGTTCCGACGAGCAGGATCTTAGCGTGCGCTGCGTAGAAGGCTCTCCTTGCGGAAAGCACTGAGCGTACTAACGTATTTGGATTCTTCAACAATAGCGCCTTTGGGTTTTGGGGGAAAGTCTTATCCCAAACCCAACTGTGTTCCATTTAATGCTCCAGGGAGAATTCGAGCGTTATTCACCAAGTAGCATCAATGTAGAGGTTCCTTTCTCCAAGATTAGTGAACCTTTCCTGTCTGAGCAATTTAGTAAAGAAGTATAGTTTCATTTTTGTGTGTCTGAACTGCGAAAGAATTGCAGCTATCGGGTTTTTTGGGTCTACCGTCACATGAATGAAGTTGATCTTGTTCTCCAGGGCAATGTTGACTATGTTTCTAATTAATTCCGTCAGGCTTTCAGAGTTCCTGCAAGCTATGATTGTCAAATTATAGCTTAGGAAGGGTTCACCAAGCTTAGGCATGTAGGGCATTTTGGTAAATAGGCCAATTAGTCTTATCAGATATGTCTGCGCTTTCAGCTTCCAATTGAGTTGTTGTACGATATATCTTCTCACTTTGTTGTAGTTCCAGTATCCCAGACAGGCTTTGATGTCATCATTGTCTTTAAGAACAAGGATATTGTGAAAGTCGAAGTGTGGCATCCTCATGAGAGACTCCAGAAGGTCCTTGGGTTGATAAGGAGCGAAGAAGTTGTAGTTGCGGTACGTCTCGTTAATCAGGTTTGTCACAGCATCAACGTCGGCCTCGTTCATACTCCTTATGTTTGCTCCTGCTGCAATCTTCTGCTTCTTGTACGGCATCAAAGAGAATGTCGTGCAGTCTTTCACTTTCTCGAATCCCATTTTGGAAAATAAGCTTATCGAGGGAATGTTGTCCTCGATAATGTCTAGATGTAGTAGGTCGACGTCATTATCCAGTGCAATGTGCTCGATGTATCTTTGCAGTTTTTCAGCAATTCCTTTTCGCCTGTGAAGAGGGTCAACGACGAAACCGTATTCGTAGGCAGTTTTGATCTGTCTGCCTTCAACGTACGTATCGCTAATTGCAAACGCTGCAGAACCAACTATGGTGTTATTCTCAGCTGCCACAAGAACATGCCAATCTTTGAATGGTCTGGAGCGAGCAAAATAGTCGGGCGAACTGTCGACTCCAAGAACCAGGCTGGTGCCCATCGGACATTTCTTTTGAAGTTCATTAAGAGCATCATTATCATTCTCAGTGGCCTCTCTGATCAGTGTCATAGTGCTCTCATGCCTCTGGCTCTTACCACGTAAGCTAGGAAATCTATTTAGCGTTAATGTGTCTATCGCAAGACGACTATGTTGGTTGGATAGAACTTCCCCAAACCCAAACTGAGGTCACATAGAGTTGCTAGTAGGCATTCACTCACTTTCGGAAAACAATCAGAAGACAGTTGAACAGAATCAGAGCAATGTCTTCAAAGCGCCAAAAGAGATTGTTTCTGAAATCTCTTCCACGAATCTGATGTGCTCTGCATTATCAGATACGAGAGAACCTTTCAATATTATGGGTTTGAAGTCGAAATCTTCAGCACCTCTATAGGTGGACAAGACGCAAAACTCTGCACAAAAACCTGACACAATGACGGTGTCAACCCCAAGCTCCTTCAGTTTTTCCGCGAGTCCTGTCTTCGTGAAAGAGCTACCGTAGGTCTTCACTATGCGTATGTCTTGAGGCTCAAGCTTCACATTCTGAGGCACATCAAAACCTGTGTTACCTGGCACAAGACCCTGTTCCTCATCCTTGTGCTGTATGACGACGATGGGAAAATTCTTTTTTCTGAAAAGGTCTATGGCCGCATTTATGTACTCGATAGCAGACTTCAGGGAATCTGAGCAACCCTGATTGAGGTTGAAGAACTCGTTCTGTACGTCTATAACGAGTAAGGCTGGTTTCATTTCTATTCTCCTTCTGTGGCAAACATATAAAATCCCTTGAAACTTGTGGATGATTCGCCTAAATAAATACGCCGTCAACAAGAATTAGAACCCTATGCAAAATGCCGTTGTTGGTTGGGGTAAAGCTAAACAGCAAAGGTCAAATCATCGATAACAAATACTTGCACGCTTGAGGGCTGTCTATGGAAGAGACAAACATTGTTGTGATCGGGGCTGGCATAGTTGGCTTGGCTGTTGCGGCGAGGATTTCTGAAAAGGCTGAAGGTGTCATGATTCTTGAGAAGAATCCCAAGTATGGCCAAGAAACCAGCACTCACAACAGCAGTGTTGTTCACTCTGGCATCCATTACCCAAAAGGCTCCCTTAAGGCCAAATTATGCGTGAAGGGCAACGTCATGATCTATGAAACCTGCGAAAAATACCAGCTTCCATACAAGAAACTGGGAAAATTGACCGTGGCAATCACGGAGGAAGAGATAGCCGAGCTGGAACAGCTGATGAAAATGGGACAAGACAACGGCGTTCCAGGATTGGAGTTCCTAGATAGAGAAGCTGTCAAAAGGCTGGAACCAAACGTCGAAGTTGAAAAGGCACTGCACACACCTTCAACTGGCATAATCGAGCCCGATGAGCTGATGGCTCACTACTACGGTGAAGCCTCACGAAACGGAGCAATCCTGTCCACGCAGACTGAGGTTACGTCACTGAAAAAAGTGAAAGACATGTACGAAATAGGCGGAATCAGCCAAAGCGAAAAATTCACGATAATGGCAAAAACAGTCATAAACTGCGCAGGTCTCTACGCAGATAAGATCGTCGCAATGCTTGGAATAGACATAGACAAACATCGGTACAGACAGCATCCCTGCAAGGGAGACTACTTCAGAACTATGGGAAGGCCTCCCGTTAAGATGCTGGTTTACCCAGTTCCAAAGGGACCTGGACTGGGTATTCACCTGACTCCAGACTTAGGCGGCGCAATTAGACTTGGACCGAACGCCTACTACGTGGACAACATCGACTACGAACCAGGATCCAGTGAAAAAGAGTTCAGAGAAGATGTAGAAAGGTTTCTACCCAGCATCAAGAATTACGAATTAGTGGCCGATTTCGCCGGCGTAAGACCTAAACTCCAAGGCCCAAACGAAGGATTCAGAGATTTTGTGATAAGAAATGAGGCAGACAAAGGGTTTCATGGATTCATAAACCTCGTAGGCATAGAATCACCAGGTCTCACAAGCGCACCAGCCATAGGTGAACTTGTCACTGGAATATACCAGAACGAGATTAAAAGATAGGTCGACCCTAGCGAGCACTAGTAGATGCGAAGCTCGTCTTTGGAGACACGTTCTGTGGCGTCTATGGTCCCGGGCATGTTGTAGAGGGAGCACATGTGAGTTGTATTCCTGCAGACACCTGAGCGCTGCAGGGTTAGTAGTTTTGATACGTCCATCTTTTGCGCGCGCTCGGCTTGGACAGAATGTCAGTTACAAATCGCATGCTGGTTCCTTGTAGAAAAATCCATTGTTATTCGGGAAGCGAATCTATTTTCTTCGGTTCCTTTTCCAGAGAAACGTGATTGCCCAATCGCAAATCATTCGTATATCTGACTTCGCCATTTATGCGGCAGTGTGACTCGATTGTTATGCTTTCGCCGTAGACATCTTGCGCTTCTGCGCCTGTCTCAAGCAGAACCTTCTTACCGTAGACGCTCTCTACATGCGCATCTTTTCCTATGACGACGTGGTCTGCTTTTATCAGCCCCTGAACTCTGCCTCGTCTTCCTATTTCGACGTAACGACCCATTGCTCCTTCTTTGGTTGTGATCGCCCCGCCGACTCTGATGCTTTCTTCCGCCGTTGCTTTTGCAGCGTTCAATAGTCCGCCGACCTCAATTGCTTTGGCAGAGATCTCTCTGCGCACTTCTACCCTACCCCCTGCCTCAAGGCTGCCAGCGATTTCTAGTGATCCGCCGACTTCTAATGTTCCACCCACGTCAACCTCTTTTCCGACACCTGATCCTCCTATCTCGACCTTGCCTCCCACATCAATTTCTTCGAATTCCACGTCGCCTTCAACCCTAAGCGATCCCCCCACGTCTATGCTTCCTCCTTTGCTCTTGCTTCCCAGCCGTACAGTTCCGCCGACATCAATTTCTCTGAATTCCAATTGACCTTTGGACTCGAAGCTTCCTCCCACGTCAATCTCAGAGACTCTCCCGCCTGCGACCCTCGCAGTTCCGCCGACATCCAATTCTTGGATGTTCACTTCTGACTCCAGCACAACGCTTCCTCCGACGTCCAATTTTTCAATCTCTGTCTCTCCTTGTGCAACAAAGCTCCCACCAACATCTATGCTTTCTGTCTTCACTTTTCCATCGACTTTCAAGCTTCCACCTACGTCAACACTCTCAGCCTGCAGGTCTTGGGCTACATACAAAGCGCGGTCAACATCCACACGCCTCGCGACCAAGTTGCCGTTGACTTCCAGC
>CAYYXF010000015.1:0-19100 GCA_964475545.1 uncultured Candidatus Bathyarchaeia archaeon
TGCCTTCGTTGAAGAAGAAGAATGTTCAAAAGAAGAAAAAACATTCGGATAAAGTTGGGAAATAGCGCAGATTTCATATTTTGTGTCCATGCCGGTTTTTGCCGTTCATCTGCTACGCCGTTAGCGAGGTTGACCTATCCAGAAAACGAAAGATAGCGCGCACTAGAGGTTTGTTTCATTTTTATCACAAAATTTATAATAAAGCTTTATCTATCAGTGTTGAGGCGGCCACAGAATGTCTTTGATTAAAGGCACTGTATGCTACATGTTTGGAGTGAGCGACGAAACACTCGATAGGTTTGTTGGTGAGATCAAGTCTTTTCTTGCAGAAACCAGTATTCCCGAAACTTATGCTGTGAATGTTTACAAAGATCGTGTAACGTGTTGCGGATATTTCCGGTTTGGTGTCGCTTTCGAAATCATTGGACCAAAAATGCAGCTAATAAGAGATCTGAATAAAAGAGTAGTGGGCAGAATAAAGGAGATTTGCAGAAGAGAATCCGTCGAATGCCAAGAGTGTGAGCACGATGGTATACTTCTGGATGTTGGAGGATCAGTCTTTGCTCAGGATGAGATAATATCATGATAGCGAATAACGTCGTTTGCGGCGCCGGGTTAGCCGGGTTAACAGCTGGCATAGATCTTGTTACCAAAGGAAGAAACGTTACAATTTTGGAGAAGGAAAATGTTGTTGGAGGTCATGCCTCTTCTCATAAATTGCCAAACGGTTATGTTCACGATATGGGCTTTCACGTGATAATGCCAGATGCAGTTCCACTTTACGAAATGGTCAAGCAAGCAGGAATAGAAGATAACCTGATTAGTTTCGACATGCAATTCGGATTCCTGAAGGATGGAAAAGTCAGTGCCTTTTCGCCAAACCCCTTGTCCATGGCGAAGTTCAAACTCCTCGGCTTAAGGGATAAGATTAGATTCGGTAAGCTCATGATGGGAATAAACGCTTTTCACGAGGAAGAGTTTTCCAATATAACGGCAGCAGAGTTCGTGACGGACAAAATAAGCCGGAAGGCTCTTGAATCCTTCTTTGAGCCTTTGCTAACTCGCATGTCAGGTGTTCCTCCCGAGGCGCTGTCGGCAACATTCTTCATAGCTTTCTTCAAGCTTCTTGGACAAGTAGAAAATTTCAAAGTCTGTATTCCCAAGACGGGAATTGGAGAACTGGCAGAGGGCTTGTCCTCTCATCTGCAATCCGTAGGGGGGCACATCAAAGCCTCCTCAGAAGTAAAAGAGATTCAGGTGACCGGAGAACAGGTTGAGGGTGTTGTTTATTTTGAAAGAGGGGAGAAGAAGGAGATTAAGGCTTCAAATGTGATTTCGACGATGCCCCTGAAGGACCTTCCAAAGGTCGTTGGTCTGCCAAAGCAATACGAAGCGAAGTTGAGGGGAATAGAATACACTGAGTATATGATTGCCTACTTCGGTTTAGATAGTAGATTGTCCAAATATGATATGGAAATTATGATCCCGAGGAAAGAGGGCTTCTGCTTCAACTCTTTTGTAGAGGTAAGTAACATCACTAGAGAAGTGGCCCCAGAACGGAAGAGCCTCTTTAGCGTAATCACAACACCATGTACAATCGGGAAACGGCCCGACGATGAAAAGGTTCTGGGTGCCATCGTGGAAGATCTGAATAGATTGTTCCCAGAATTTGAGCGAAAGGTTCTTTGGAGAAAGCTGATTAGACACCCTTGTATCGCTGTTAACAAGGAGTATATTGCGCTAAAACCTACGTTTGTCACTCCAATAAAAGGGCTCTACTTGGCGGGTGCCCAAATGTTCCCACTGCAAGACATGGTCACAGCTGTAGTTAGCGGTCACGCAGTATCAGACATGATTAATGGAACAAAATAATCGCGCTCGCTGCAAGCGCACGCTTGTTCTCGAATGCTACGCTAATGTTCCTCACAAACTCTGTCAATTGCGCGTCTTCGCCATGAACAAGCAAGAAATCTTCATGGACGTCGCAAGAAAGACGCAACTCGTCGACCAAACTCTTAAGCTTGGCAATTGATAGTTGAGTCGAAGGCCTAATACGAATCCATTTCTCGTGTCGTGGAAAACGGGGAAGAAGGATAGTTTTCTCTTCTTCTTCGAAGGTTGTCGTGCGCGCTTCGTCCAACTTCCTTGACCACCGATTGACGTGTTCGATTCCTAACATCATCTGTCCCGTGGACATAATGTATGATTCCACGTTTAGGAGACATTCTTCAATCCTTTGTTCAATGTCCGCAGAGTTTGGGTCGGCTTTCAGAACAGATATCAAGATCTTTGCAGATGTTAGCTCTGCCATTATCTCTGTTGGGATAGCTATTCCATTCCTTCGAAAATCAGCAATTATTTGCTCTGAAACTTTCCATGTCTCTGAACGTCCCATTCTGTATCATTCCTTACTATTTGCTTATCAGAGGGGGAGCTGCCACTTCCATTTTGAGCATCTCGCTATTTGCCGACTTCTTCCTCAACATGTTTTCCAATATCGGACGCAGCTTTTTGTTCTCTTCTTCAATTCTGTCCTTGCCCAGAGCATGTAGTTGCTCGTTCATCTGTTTGATAATTTGTGCAAACTTTACTCCCTCAGCAGCAGAAACGTATTCTACGCGAAGTCTTTCTAGGCTGAGTCCAAGCTTGGGCAGCATGTTCGCCAAGACTTCCATTCTTTTCTTCATTCTTCCGTTTCCGCTTACGTAATGGCAGTCATAAGGCAGGTGGCATGCACCCACGAGAATCATGCCTGCACCCAATCTGAGGGCTTCGAGAACGAAATCTCGGTCAACTCTGCCAGAGCACATCACCCGGATAGGTCTTATCGATGGTGGATATTCAAACCTGCTAATTCCTGCAAGGTCTGCACCAGCATAACTGCACCAGTTGCATAGGAACGCTAGGATCTTGTCTCCTGGGTTCTTCTCCAGAGCCGCTCTGATCTGGGCGAGTATTTGATCGTCTGTGAAGTGCATTTGCGTTATTGCATCTGCTGGGCACTCTGCTGCGCATGTTCCGCATCCATGGCACATGGCAGTTATCACTTGGGCTGGCTGTCTTTCCTCGATCTTAATCGCTCCGTAGGGGCATTCCTTGGCACAAATGCCACACTTGGTTGCCACATTCCTGCAATTGTTTGGGTCCACGACGGAGACTATAGGTTCAATCTTCCAGGTTGGCTTTGAAAGCACCGTCGCGGCCCTTGAGGCTGCACCACTGCCTTGCGAGACGCTGCCGGGTATGTCCTTTAATCCCTGACATGCACCTGCAACAAAAATTCCGTCGGTGGGCGTATCCATTGGTTTGAGTTTGGGGTGGCTTTCCATGAGAAAGCCGTCAGCTCCCTGCGGTATGCCAAGTATATGGGCAATCTCTTCTGTGCCCTTCTTAGGAATGGCTGCTGATGCCAGAACAACCATCTCGGCCTCAACTTCAAGAGGTTCTCCGAGCCCTATGTCCTCAACGTGGACAATCAAGTTCTTTGTTTCTGGAATTTCTTCAATGCGGCTTGGTCGTCCACGAATAAAGTTCACCCCAAGTTCTCTTGCGCGATTGTAGAATTCTTCATAGCCTTTGAAGTTGCTTCGCATGTCCATGTAGAAGATGTAGACTTCCACATTTTCTTTGTACTTCTCCTTGAGCTGAACTGCATGCTTCAAAGTATACATACAACAGAAGTTTGAACAATATGGATATTTGTTGGCGTCGCGTGAACCAACACATTGGATGAAGGCTACGCGGTGGGGTTTCTGGCCATCCGAAGCCCTGACGACCTTTCCGCCTGTTGGACCAGCTGCAAGTATGAGTCTCTCAAACTCGAGAGAAGTAAGTACGTTTGTATACTTGCCATAGCCGTAAAGGGAATTATCGTACGGCAAATACACGTCATATCCAGTCGCAACGATAATTGCGCCGACGTCAAGTTCGATTTCTTCTGGTTGTTGATCAAAGTTTATGGCCTGTCTTGCTCCACAAGCGTCGACACACTTGTAGCATTCAATACAATAGTTCTTGTTTATGGTGTAGACAAGTGGAACTGCTTGGTCGAAGGGAACGGATATGGCTTTTCTGACACCTAAGCCAAGATCCCACTCGTTCGGGTATTCTATGGGACAGGCTTCTCTGCATTCGCCGCATCCCGTGCAATTCTTGGTTACAACGTATCTCGGGTTTTTTCTGATACTGACCCTAAAATTGCCTACGAAACCACTTACCTTTACTAGGTCTGCATAGTCTATTATTTCGATGTTGGGATTCCTCTTTACCTCAACCATCTTTGGCCCTTCAATGCAGATAGAACAGTCAAGTGTAGGGAAGGTCTTGTCTAGTTGCGCCATGTGTCCTCCAATACTTTCCCCTTTTTCAAGCAGGTAGACCTTGAAGCCCATTTCAGCCAAGTCGAGAGAAGCGTTGATCCCCGCTATGCCACCGCCTATTACTAATGCTTTGTTGGTCACTGGGACCTCTATCTTCTCAAGCGGTCGCAGCAATCTTACCTTCGCGACAGCCATTTTTATTAGATCTTTGGCTTTTTCAGTTGCATCTTCTGGTGTGCTCGAGTGACACCATGATGAAAACTCGCGGATGTTTGCCATTTCAAAAAGAAACCCGTTCAATCCAACATCTGAGACGACTCGTCTAAATGTGAATTCATGCATTCGTGGGGAGCAAGCGGCCACTACGACGCGATTGAGCCCGAGCTCCTTTGCGGCCTTTTTTATTTCTTCTTGTCCTGGTTCGGCGCATGTGTAGCGGTTATCTTTAACGTAAACAACATTCGGCAGAGTTCTTGCATATTCAACGAGCGCCTTTATGTCTAACACTCCAGCTATGTTTAGACCGCAGTGGCAAACGAAAACGCCTATCCTGAGTTCTTCAGCTTCACATTCCCTCCCTGCGAGCTTCATACAAATCACCGCATGCGCGCGCGACAATATTATGATAAATATAATAGGAAAGATATGAATCTTTGCTTTGGCGTTCATCCGAGGTAATAATTTCATTAATGTTATAAAAATGATAATTAAGATAAATCTTTTTAAGCCGCTTTGTTTCCATCTAATTTCGAACGCCATCATAGGAAAGGTCGAACCATGTCAGAGAAAGCTCAAATCGGGGTTTTTATTTGTCATTGTGGAGGAAACATAAGCGACACCGTAGACGTTGCCAAAGTAAAAGAAGCCATCGCAAAACTGGGCGGCGTGAAAATTGCCGAAGCGTACGAGTACATGTGCAGCAAGCCCGGGCAAGACATGATAAAAAACAACATCAAAGAAAACAAACTCAACCGTATCATCGTAGCCTCATGCTCACCAAGAATGCATCTTGAAACCTTCAGAGAAGCCGCTGAACAAGCGGGACTCAACCCATACCAGCTCGACATGGCCAATATACGCGAACAGTGCAGCTGGGTTCACAGCGACAAGGAACAGGCTACGCGGAAGGCTATAGCCCTCATCAGCGGATTAGTAGCACGGGCACGCTATTTAGAGCCCTTGGAAGCGAGAAGTCTGCCACTTAACAAAGATGTCCTTGTAGTAGGAGGCGGGATAGCAGGAATCCTGACTTCCATCGAACTAGCAGACAAAGGCTACAAAATCCACTTAGTCGAAAGAAACCCAAGCATTGGTGGACACATGGCGCAGCTGAGCAAAACCTTTCCAACACTAGATTGCTCTCAATGCATTCTGACTCCAAAAATGGTTTACGTGTCTCAACATCCCAACATAGAAGTCATAACGATGGCAGAACCATTAGCGATTGAGGGGTCGCCTGGCAACTTCAAGGTTCTAGTCAAAGTAAGGCCCAGATACGTTGACTCTGAAAGATGTATTTCGTGCGGTGAATGTGCGCGTGTCTGCCCGGTTAAGAAGCCTAGCAAGTTTGAAGAAGAGCTAACGCAGGAAAAGGCTATTTATCTGCCCTTCAAGCAAGCAGTGCCCAATACTTTTTTGATCGACAAAGACGTTTGTCTTTACTTTAACAAAGGCATCTGCAGAGTGTGCGAACGCTTCTGCAAAGGGAAAGCAATAGATTTTGAGCAGAAAGAGAAAATCATCGAGTTAAATGTCGGCGCCATAATCACCTGCACGGGCTATCAGCAACTCACTCCTGAATTGTCAAAGAGTATTCTTGAAGGGTTCAACGTCTTCGGTCCCTATAGTTATGGGTTGCATCCAGACATTGTAACGAACCTGCAGTTTGAACGCCTCATGCTGCAAGGCTTACACAGACCGTCAGACGGAAGACCACCTAAGAAAGTAGCGTTTATTCTTTGCGTCGGTAGCCGAATGGACAAAGGCATAAGTTATTGCTGCAAAATAGGCTGTATGAACGCCATCAAACACTCTCTTCTGCTCTTAAAACAAGTTCCAGATGCCGAGCCTTGGTTGTTCTATACTGACATCCGTGCTCACGGTAAGGGCTATGAGGAGTTTTATCTTTATGCAAGAGAACATGGCGTGAAATTTGTTCGAGGCAGAGCGGCGGAAGTCATATCAAACGGCGACAAAGTAATCGTAAGGGCCGAAGACACCGTTCTTGGAAGACAGATTGAAGAAGCGTTTGACTTAGTAGTCCTAAGCCCAGCACTGCTTCCGAACGCTGGTTCGCAAGAATTGGCTAAAATGTTCAGTATAGATGTCGGACCTGACGGTTTTCTGTTGGAGAGGCATCACAAATTGAGACCTGTAGACACAAAAAAGGAAGGCATCTACCTAGCAGGATGCGCCGTTGGACCCAAAGACATCAGAGAAACCACAATTGAGTCTATGGCAACTGCCTCTAAGGTTGCGACTTTTCTGGGAAAAGGTGAAATTGCCGTGTCGCCAGAGAAGGCACACATTATTCTCCAAAAATGTAATGAATGTGGCTTATGCATTATGGTTTGTCCCACAAAGGCAATAACCGCCAGAAAGAAAGGCGTAGAAATAGACTCAATTTCGTGCATCGGTTGTGGTATCTGCGTGCCCAAGTGTCCAACGGAAGCCATTGACCTGAAGAATTCCACTAATGATCAGTTGACGGCGCAGATTCAGGCAACATGCCAAGAGGAGGGCAACCAGCCTAGAATTTTGGCTTTTCTCGAGAAGACTACAGCTTATGGTTCTGCGGATTTGGCAGGGCAGACGAGGGTAGGCTACACACCTTATGTGAGAGTCATAAACGTTCCTAGTGCTGGGCGAGTCGGAGTGAAGCATGTGATGCAAGCGTTTGCTGCTGGTGCTGATGGAATAATATTCATCGAAGGCGACGACAGCCCATTCCGAGAAGACCTCATCAGAGACCACGTAAACGAGTTGAAAAAACAAATGGGCAAGTTTGGCATCGAGTCGCTAAGATTGACATCAACGACCACAACTCTGCCCCAGTATGATAAAGTGGTCAACCTTTTCGAAATCTTCAGCCAAAGAATTGAAAAACTCGGACGGTTGGCAGAAGAAAAACGAAAGAAAATATGCGAACAACTAGAAGGCAATTGATATGAAGAACGATCTCCCCCGTCAAATTACAGAAGGAGTCACTAATGCGTCATTCTTGGGAGAAGTCAAAAAGACCCCAGCTGGCAAAAAAATACTTGACTGTATTCAGTGCGGAGTTTGCGCTGGCTCGTGCCACGCTAGGTTCGCCATGGATCACAGCCCCATGCAGATTATCAAGATGGTTCATTTAGGATTGAAAGATGATGTTCTCGCGAGCTCTACTATTTGGATATGCACCTCCTGCTACACATGCACGTCGCGTTGCCCGCAGGGAATTGACATTCCACAACTGATGTCCGGCTTAAAGAACATGGCAATGGAAAGCAACGTTCCGACCAAAATTCCGACCAAACCAAAGTTTCACAAAGCCTTCACCGAAATCGTTGGCAAGTATGGTCGGATGCATGAGCCTCAGTTGCAGGTTAGACTCATGAACAAGAGAAATCCGAAAGAACTTGTCAAGAATGCGCGTTTAGGTTTGGGGATGTGGCGCAAAGGAAAAGTCAAACTGTCACCGTCGAGAGTGGAGAAAAGAACCGACATAGATGCCATTTTTGAAGGTGCGTTGAAAAAGGAGGAAGAGAAGAAATGAAATATGCATATTTTCCAGGATGCTCTGTAGAGGCGTCTGCGCAAGAGTATGAAAAGTCAACCATGGCAGTGAATAAGGTATTGGGCATAGAGTTCATCGAAATCCCTGATTGGAACTGCTGTGGCTCCATTGACGCTGTGCATGCATACAATCCTAAGCTGTCTCTTTGTCTCTCTGCCAGAAACTTTTCTATAGTTGAAGGTATGAACCTTGACATAGTAACCCTGTGCAGTGCCTGCTTCTTCACTCTGTCTAGAGCAGGCAAGATGCTGCGCGAAGATTCGGACCTAAAATGTGCAGTGAATAGGATAATCAACGATGCAGGGCTGAAGCCTACAGGAGAAGTTAAGGTTAGGCATTATCTTGACGTGCTCGTGAACGACGTAGGCTTTGAAAAGATTGCAGAGAACGTTAAGATTCCGCTGAAGGGATTGAAAGTTGCTCCTTATTACGGTTGTCTGCTGGTGCGACCTCCGCAGATAAAGAGCTTCGATGACCCCGAGCATCCTAAATCCATGGACAGAATTGTCGAAGCCTTGGGGGGCGAGAGTATGCACTACAACGACAAGACTAGATGCTGCGGCGCTTCACTTGTCCTGACCGACGAAAGCGTGATGCTGGAAATGACCAAAGACATACTGCTAAGCGCAAAGAACCTAGGAGCAGACTGCATAGTTACACCTTGTCCAATGTGCCACTTTAATTTGGACGCGAAACAGAAGGAGATCGAATCTCATTATGGCCTCAGAATTAATATGCCAATCCTCTACTTCACTCAACTTATGGGGATAGCGTTTGGGCTTGGTTCAAAAGAACTTGGACTCAACCGAAACATAGTATCTCCGAGCAAGATCTTCAAAAGACTTGAAACACAAGTTCAAATTGCACCCAAAACATAGCCGTTTACTTGGTCGACCAACAATACGCTCTGAAAGTTTGCATAACATCTCGACGTGCGCTACGATTGGCCAAGGCTATCTGAAAGAGATCGAGCAGAAATATGCCCTGAAAAAAAGCGCGCGCTTCTTTCGATCACTCATTCTCTCAGCGCGCGCTAGAACCATCTTGATAGCCAGTATTTCTCAAAAAGGATTTTGTGCCAATGCCAAACTCTGCTAATTCTTGGCCATCGAATATTTACTGTAGGATCAGGTTCTGCGTAAAAATTACCCTTAACCATGGCAGCTTTGCCAAAACCTGTCTCGATGAAACATGAACCGTCTCCTTTCCATTCCTTTCGCTCTCCATAGTGATCAATCTCTGAAAGTATATTGTGCGCCACAACAGAACTTTGACCATGAGCAAAGACGCCAGCTTTAGGCAACATCTTCCCATTTGCCAATCTTATGCTCGTAACGTCACCAACAGCATAAACGTCATCATAACTTGTTTTAAACGTCTTACTGTTTACTGAAATCCAGCCAGTTTCACCAGTCAAGCCAGATTCTCTTACAACTCTAGGAGCTCTATGCGGAGGAACTGCGAAAAGCAGATCAAAATCTATGCTGTTTTGCCCTTCAAAAATTACCTTTCTCCTTTCCTCGTCTATTGAAGCAAGCTTGACATTAGTATGGTATTTAATTTGGCGCGCTTCCAAAATTTGCTTTACTGCGTTACCTACAACAGGTCCAGCTACTGGCATCGGCAAAGATTCAGGGGTAAAGAATTGAAGCTCAACCTTATCCCTTAATTTTCTCTGTCTAAAATAGTAATCTAAGAGAAAAGCAGCTTCATAAGGTGCGGCTGGGCATTTGAAGGGAAGACTCGAAATTCCAATCGCAACGTTGCCCCCAGAAAATCGGCGTATTTGTTCTCGAAATTGCATAGCAGCTTCAAGGGAATAAACGTGAAACGCCGACTTTGAGAACCCAGGTATGGTCTCCGTGTCCAAGTCGGTCCCCAACGCTATGACTAAATAATCATAGGCAAATTTCCCTGCACTGGTTTCCACAGTTCTATCTGCTGGAGCAATCTTTGTGACTTCGGCGTTAACGTATTTGACGTTGTTCTTTCCCAGTTTACTCATGCTTCTGGTAATCTGAGCTGGTTCTCTCCATCCCATAGTAACCCATAGGAAAGAAGGCGCGAATGAATATTGACTATTCTTGTCGATGAGCACAATATCATGGTTCTTGCCGAGCCCTTTACCGACTAGGTTAGAAGCTACCTGCCCTCCGATCCCGCCTCCCAGAATAACAACTTTCATTCATGATTCGACCGAAAGGAAACACATGCTACTTTTATTAGACGTATATGGAATATACCTCTTAATCACGTTTATGTTAGTGCGCGCGTTGTTTGCTGAGAGATGAATGGAACATGGTTGGCGCTCGCGTGATTTCAGCGCGCCGATGTCAGTGCATTTTGATTGGGCAAATAAGGCCATGATGACCAAACGGATTTGACCGAAAGCGTTTTATACCTACGATCTTTTGTACTATAGAAATCATAAAAATGATAAAAAGTGATCAATATGGCATTACCATTTGACTTTTTGGACAGTATGGCTTGGACCGTTGCAGCTAGCGCAACATTGCTAGGTGTCATGGCATTTCGTCTCCCCTTCAAAGCGTCTCCAAACTCGGCGGAAGAAAAGGACGGAAGTCTAAGAAAGGGGCTAGGAGTCGCCATAGGAGGATCTGGCTTGTATCTGTTCATAACCGGTCTAGCAATAAGTTTCATGTGGCCGTTTGCTTCGACTGGCGGTGCCTATAACATACTGTTTGGCGGCATTGCCACCCTAGGGGGTTTGCTGCTTCTGGCAACCTCTTTATCACTGTTGCTCAATGCAGGCTTAAGCGCGGTTTCCTATTTCGCAATCGTAGTCGGCTTGTACGCTGTCGTAGATGCTTTCGCAATGATTAACTACAAGCTAACCAGCAATCCATTGTTAGCCGCTCTGGGATATCTATCCTTCGCCGCAACCGCATTCTTCTCTGTTCCAGCTGCACATATAAACAACAAATGGTTGAGATGGGCCTTTGGAATCTTTGCGGTTCTCTTCGCAGTCGCATGGCTCTATCAAGCAGCTAACTTCACATGGGGACATCTCAAGCCTCCTGCCCCCTAAATGTGGCAAGCTAGGACACGCGGGCGGAATCTGAAATGAAGCAGAAGTATACACTCAGGAATAGTTTGCAGGATTCTTACAGATCATACGTCGCCGGTGTAAGAAATCAAGTTGAGCTTGAACTTTCACAGTTCGTCTCGAGGCTTTCTAGTCTGAACCTTCACCCGCAGATCGAATACGCAACTTTGTCTCAAGGCAAGAGACTTCGTCCATTGCTTACAATTTTGTCCGCAGAAAGCGTGGGCGGAAATCGAGACCGAGTCATGTCACTTGCTCTCGCTTTTGAGTTTATGCACACTGCCACTTTGATTCACGATGACATTATTGACCAAGACGAAATGCGCCGAGAAGGGCCGGCAGTTTACCGCAAATGGTCTGTGAACGAAGCTATCTTGACTGGAGATGCCTGTATAGCCATTGCTGTTGACCTTGCTTCGGAGTATGGTGAATCGGTGATGAAAATCATTGCTCAGAGTGCTCTAGAGCTCTGTGACGGTGAGCAGATTGACGTTACATCTGCTTTGAGAACGTCGACCGAAGAATTGTATTTCAAAAGGATCAGAGACAAGTCCGCTTCGCTCTTCAGGGCAGCAGCCCACTGCGGAGCCCTTGCTGGAGGAGGCACTGCTCTAGAAGTGCATTCACTCTCCATCTTCGCAGAAGACCTTGGAATCGCCTATCAACTGAAAGACGATCTCCTTGACCTGACGACGAAAGGAAATGGTTGTTTGAAAGATTTGAGACAAGGAAGAATTACTTTGCCTCTTATCAAGACGTATTTGACAAGCAGTCCAGGCGAAAGAGCGGAAATTGAAACGAAACTTGAGGATCTAATGAACCAGAACTGGCCCTTTTTGCAGCACTGTGACACTTTGGAGGATCTTCTGAGGATTGTCCGCCAGAAAGGTTCATTTGACTATTGTCAGGAAAGAATAGATCAATACTTGCGTCGAGCCGTTGACAGCATCTCGATGCTCAAGGACACTGAATACAAAGCCTATCTGGTTTGTGTGGCAAATGAACTGAAGACGTGAGGCTGAAGAGTCTTCAACAGATGGTCATGTAAATGAAGATCAGGATTAAGAATTGGGTCACTGAGCTTAGAGTCCCCTTCCTCACCGGAACCGTAGTTTCGGTCTTCCTAGGGAGTACTATTGCATGGGCGAAGGGCAACGTCTTCAATTTGGGGTTCTTCTCGGCCGCATTGGTTGGGGGGATACTCTTGCATCTTGGAGCTAACGTTTCTAATGATTATTTTGATCACAAGAGCGGTAATGATGAAGTCAACAAAGAGTTTGTAAGACCTTTCAGTGGTGGCAGCCGCATGATTCAATCAGGTCTGCTAACTCCACGTGAAGTATTCGCAGGCGCAATCATTCTTTACGCCCTTGCATTCTTGATAGGACTTTACCTAACATGGGCCAGAGGAGTTTTCGTTCTTGTGCTTGGGCTGATCGGTATATTCTCCGGGTTTTCCTACACATCGCCGCCGTTCAACTGGGCGAGTAAGGGAGTAGGCGAAGCTTTAGTTGGGTTAAATTTTGGCACATTGATGACTTTTGGCGCATACTACGTCCAAACGCAGAGACTGACTTGGGAACCACTAATTGCGTCTGTCCCTGTTTCATTGTTGATCACCGCAGTTCTTTACATAAATGAATTTCCAGATTATGCCGCCGACAAAGTCACAGGAAAGAAAACGCTCGTGGTACGATTGGGCAGGACCAAGGCAATGTACGGATACGCAGCGATCGTTGCATGCGCCTACGTATTCATATGTTTAGGTGCTATTATTGGATTGACACCGCCGCACACTCTTCTTGCTCTTCTAACTCTTCCTCTCGCTATAGAATCAACTAGAAAAGCATCTAGATTTCATTCGAATCCTTTTAGCCTAGCCCCTGCCAATGCTTTAACAATTTCCATTCACTTCCTGACAGGAGTTCTACTTTCAGCCAGCTATCTGGCCTACCGATTTGAAATGGCGAGCTTGGGCGGCTATTTCGTTATGGCAATTGTTGGAACTTGCATATTATTTACGGGTTACTTTTACGTGAAAGCCAAGTCCGAGTTGCCAACACCACTAGCAAACAAAGCGCAGACTGGGATGACGCATACTTCTCTGTGAGCGTGGAAGGAAGACAAAATTAAGTTTTTTACCATAAGTTTATATGAAAAGATAAAAATGATCTAGATCAGCGGCCGGGTGAGAATTATGTCTGAAGTCTATCGAGCCTTGTCCAGTAAGTCACGAATCGAAATAGTCAAGCTATTGTACAATAAGCCTCTTGGCATAGATGAGCTTGCTGAAAAGCTTCAGCTTCAGCCAATTACTGTACGCCATCATATTCAATCTTTGGTCGATGCAAATCTTTTGGAATCTTATGAGGAAAGAAGTGGTCTACGTGGAAGACCGAAAACCTATTACAGAATAGCCAAGTCGTTGCCGACTGTTAGTTTTCCACAAAGACAGTATCTAACACTTTCCAGCTTGCTTATGGATGCGCTTCAATCAAAACTTGGAACGAATGGAGCCAGGAAAATACTCGACAAAGCAGGACGCGAAATGGGCACACAAACTGTGAACGAACTTCGACAGAAGAACAAGATAAAAAGTTGGACTCCAAAAGAATTTGTAGAAATCTTTGTGAAATATTTGAGAGAAGCTGGTGCAGAACCAGAAGTCATTGAAAGGACAGAAAAGAAAGTGACCTATAGACTTCACAACTGCCTCTTCTTTGAACTAGCAACCAAATCGCCCGACTTGATGTGTGATGTACTTCACAAACAATTCCACAAAGGCGTTTCCAACACCATGGGAAAGCATATCAAGGACATTCAGACAGCCTGCATGGGGCACGGTGACGACTATTGTGAACATGTCATTGAATTTGCTGCTCGCCCATTGACACATACGCGCTAAGGAAGGATCAAAAGGAGGGTGTTCCCTTGCATTGTCTTTTCTTACATTTTGAGTGGTATCTGCGCGCGCGCGCGCGCTAGCTTGAAAAGAAATATTAACAGGGAGAACCCAGCAGTGTACTGGGAGGTCAAAATTGCCAAAAATGATTTGCCCGAAATGTGGGGCTGAAATGAAAGTAAACAAACATGGGGCATACGTGTGTCCAACCTGTAAAGGAGTCTTCCTTCCAGACAGCATGTTTGGAGTGACATAACCGCATCTCGCCTAAGAAAAGGCTAGTAGAACGACGCATGTTGCTTGTGACATGTCCCTCGTAAACTCAGATAGCTTCGGTGGCCTAAGCGTACTTAATAGAGTACGGCTGTGAGTCGACGGATTTCGCTCAATCTACTGTAGCGCAGGCTATACATCGGTATCACGCAGGAAAGTCTTTCATAGTTGAAACCGACAATTGTTTTTGATAAACAATGTCTCAACCAAGCCTTCCGCCGTTGCTGGAAAAGGCTAGAAGACAAGAAAAAGAATACAAGTGGCTGGAAGCCGCAGAATCGTATCTGAAAGAGCTAAATTCCTCATCAAAGACCGGAGCCTTGACACCTTCCTTTGAACCAGAGGTCTGGGAGCGAATAGGCTTCTGCTACAGCTTGGCTTCCAGACAAGCTAAACACATAGAGGAATTCAAAAGACTCATACGAATGGCAATCGAAGCCTACAAGAAAGCTGCAAGGCTCTTTCAGACGCAGGCCGGCTTCAAGAATCAAGGAAAAAGTGCCCAGTGCAACGCAGCAGCCGCATACTTAGGCTCTTGGTCGGCGCCCAGCCCCTCGAAGAAGAGGGAGAAGCTCGTTGAATGCGTCAAGTTTGGGAAAATGAGTCTGGACGCATATGAAAGAGCAAGAGACAGACTAGATTATGCGAAGATGTGCAACGACTTACTGCTGCCCTTCTTCGAGAGATTATACATGGCAACCGACTCAAAAGACATGAAGGAAATCGCCAAAGAAGGAGCTGACTGTGCCACCAAGTCTATTGCGATTCTTTCAAAACTGAAAGACAGGAGCGAACTTCTTCGGGCATGTTTCGCAGCAAGTCTTCAAGCTTGGTACGCGGCAAACGTCAGCGAACAAGAAGAGAAAGGCAAAGAGCTTGCCCAAAGAAGCTTGGGTTATTCAAAAGAGGCGTTGAAACTCTCCAAGAGTGTGGAAAATTCCTACTACGCCGCCATGTCCAACTGGGCGGCTGCCTTTTCCACTCTACTCTTTACAGGGAACATTGAGTCTTCTTTGAAATTTGCCGAAGAAATGTTGAGGGAAGGCAGAATTGTAGGGGACAACTACCTGCAGGGAGTCGCATCTTATGTTCTTGCATTCGTTACCAACTGGATGATGGTCAGGGAAGAAAACCCTGACAAGAAGAAGCGAGAAAACGAAGAAATCCTCGCGTACGCCGAGAACGCAGCACACCATCTCGGCTTGGTCTGCCAGGATCTGTTCATCGCTGAAACATACTTGTTCTACGCTGAAAGCTACTCTTCTCTAGCAAACAACGTTGAATATACTTTCGCACAAAGAAGACACATGCTGAGAAAAGGCGTAGAAGTTGGACGAAAAGGACTGAAGCATGCAAGCCGTTCGGGCTCGCCAGACGCTTTGCTTTCCATCCTCCACGCGCTAAGCAAAGCATTGCATTTCCTCTCCAACTTTGAGACCAGAAAAGACGAGAAGATGATGCTGCTTGAAGAAGCCTTGACTCACAGGCGAGAGTATGACAAGCTTGCAGAGAGAGTAGTTCCAGCAAATGACTGGATTCGTGGGGTTGGTCAGAATTACGAGGGTCTAGTAAGATTGGACATAGCTAGGCAGGAAAGAAACAGAGACAAAAAGGTGGGCATTCTTGAAAGCGCTGTCAAAAACATGGAGGAAGGCTTGAATCGGTGCCAGACATGGATATCGTCTCGTCCTACACCGACCCTCGTAGCTGCGGTTGGAACGTTCGAAGATGGATTCGGGACAATACTGGACGAACTCTGCCAATTAACGAATGACACGAGAATCCCAAGCAGAGCCGTTGAGGCTTACAAGGAGGCAGCGGCGCTGTACGAGAAAGCTGGTTTGATGAACCGCACCGCAGAGTCCTACTGGAAAATGGCAGCATTGCAAGATAGTCTTGATGAGCATCCTAAGGCAGCCGAGAGTTTCGAAAATGCGCAGGCAGCGTACAAAGCAGCGGCTCAGAGAACCCCTCATTTTGAAGGCTTCTACGGAGACTATGCAGCTTACATGGAAGCATGGGCTGAAATTGAAAGAGCAAAGTCTGCACACCAACGTGAAGAATACGCAGTCGCAATGAACCATTACGCAAGGGTTGCTGGTCTTCTCAAGCAATCAAAGGCTTGGGGGTATCAGTCCTCGAACTTCATCGCATGGTCACTTCTCGAACAAGCCGAGGATTCAAGCAGAGAAGGGAATAGTATCGAATCAGCAGAAACCTTCAAGAAAGCAGTTGAGCTCTTCAGGACGGCAGGAGAAGTCTTCAAACGAGAAATTGACAAGATTCAGAACATCGACGAAAAGAGAAAAGCCGCTGAACTCTGCAAGGCTTCGATAAGAAGGATGGAGTACTGTCTTGCAAGAACAAACATAGAAGAGGCCAGATTACACGACCAGAATGGAGAATATACCAAAAGCGCAGAAAGATACGGTTTAGCTGCCTCGCGCCTCGAGAATGTATTAGAGGCTCTTGAAACTGAGGATGACCGAAGAGAGATAAAGCCCATTGCTATAATGTGTCGTGCATGGCAGAAAATGAAAATGGCCGATGGAACGGTGTCACCAGAACTTTACCACGAAGCTTCCGAATTGTTCATGGAAGCAAAAGAATATGATTCGAAAGACAGAACGATCTTGCTAGCCCTCGGCAATGGTAGTTTTTGCAAGGCTTTGGAGTACGGAGCCAAGTTCGAGGCAACTCGGAAAAAAGATGATTTCTTCAAGACAAAACAGTATCTGGGAAGCGCAGCTAACTATTACTTGAAAGCTGGGTACGACAGTGCTTCCATGTGGACGAACGCCACCGAGATTCTTTTTGATGCTAACAATTACCTGATTTGCGCTGAAACTGAAAGTGACCCCGAGAAGAAAGCGAAGCAATACCTAATCGCTGAAAAATGTTTGGAGAAGTCAGCCGGGTTGTATGAAACGGCACGTTACACTGGCAAGAGAGACGAAGTTCTTAGGATACTTGGAAAAGTCAAGCAGAAGCGCGAGTTTGCATTATCCCTGGGAGAGCTATTGGCTGTCCCAAGCGAAGTGTCGAGCACGCAATTAGTCCGAGCGCCGCAACTGACGATTGAAAAGCCCGTGGGCTTATCAGAATTCGAGCATGCCTCTGTGAAAGCAAATGTGATTGCTCCTCAGAGAGAGGTGAAAGCGGGCGAAGATCTCCACTTGAGTATAGAGCTTATTAACGTTGGCAAGAGCCCCGCGTTCCTAGTCGAAACTGCTGAAGTGGTTCCACAGGGTTTCGACCTAGTGCAAAAACCTGAGATGTACAGTGTCGAAGACAGTAGTCTCAACATGAAAGGAAAGCAACTAGCCCCTTTGAAGGCTGAGGAAGTCAGAGTGGTCCTAAGAGCATTTCAAAAGGGCAGCTTTGCGATAAAACCGAAAATCATCTACCTAGACGAAGAGGGTCGCCGAGTGTCCTGCGAACCTGAACCCGTGTCAATCAACGTTTCTGAGACTGTTCTTCCATTCCGTGTCTCTACCGGATACGAGGATCTTGACAAAGTGCTGTTCGGAGGAATACCAGAAGACTATGCGATCATACTGACCTCACCTTCATGTGATGAAAAGGAATTGCTGGTCAAGAGATTTCTCGAAGCAGGAGCCAGAAAGGGCGAAATCACGTTCTGCCTTTCAACCTTGGATGACATCAAGTCTCTCGCAGAAGAATTTCCGTCAAACTTCTATCTCTTCGTTTGCAATCCCCGAGTTGGAACGATAGAAAGCCTGCCTAATGTCTGCAGACTAAAGGGTGTGGAAAATCTTAATGAAATAAACATTGCATTGACCAAAGCTTTTCAAGGATTGAAGAAGGGACCGAAGAGAGCGTATCTTGGGATCATATCAGATGTTCTGCTGCAGCATCATGCCATTCAGACCCGAAGGTGGTTGGCCGACCTCATTCCAAACCTAAAGTCGGGAGGATTTACAACGCTAGCTGCAATGAACCCCCAGATGCATCCCCCACAAGAAGTTCAGGCCATTCTGGATCTTTTCGAAGGAGAAATCAGCATTTACGAGCGAGAAACAGAAAAAGGTCCGAAGAGATTTCTCAAAATCAAGAAAATGCACAATCAAACATACCTTGAGTCTGAATTATCCGTAGGAAAAGAAAGAAGAGAAAGATGAAAAGTGCGCGCAATGGCGACCATGCATGAAAGCCACCTAGAAGTCAACCTCAGTCTCATGTCGTTCTCTGAGCAATAGACCGTCGTGTGCCTATTGCAAAGGTTTGTTCTTCTATAAACTCTGGCTGATTTTTGCCACTCCTACGGCGCCAGTCAGACACTGCTGTTGAGAAAAGTGAGTTCCTTGCCAGAATCAAGCAGAATCTTCGTGTGAAACGGCGTGAGCTCCTTAACCACGCCTTCCTGACTCATGCAGGTTGTATAGACCGGTCGTTTAAAGAGTAGGGAAGTCTGCTGGGCACAACCGCTTCCGCGGGAAATGTTGTAACGATCACTCCTCCTTGAACTATGGCAGTGTTCATAATGACTACCAGACCTCCAACGTCATTTCTTATCCGTGTAACCATCGCAGTTATCTCCAATACTCTGCGGGGAACGTTATTCACCATAACAGTGTCGCCCGCCCTGAACGGATGGGTAATAAGCACCAGTGTTCCCGCAAGAATGTTGCCAACAAATGTAGCGCGCGCTAGGGGTATGTTTACAAGCAAATATTGCCCCTCAATTCAGATACAGGTTTCTTTACAGTAGGAGTCAGCATGTTGATCCTGATATTTCTG
>CAYYXF010000016.1:0-18321 GCA_964475545.1 uncultured Candidatus Bathyarchaeia archaeon
TTCTTCCGCCGCCTCCTTCGCAGCAGACGCTTCTGGCTCTCGAACGGTCAAACTCCAGCAGCTTGACGCCTGGAACGCTTTCAATGGCTTTCCTCGGCTCGTCATAGATGCCATTTTGCTTGCCTAGGAAGCAAGGATCGTGATAGATGACTTTCTTGTCCAGCTGCTTCGAAAAGGTGAGCTTTCCTGCTTCGATGAGCTTGGCAAGAAGCTGTGTGTGATGTTGAACCTCAAAGCTTGTCTGATTGTATCTGTTCTTGAGAGCATGATAACCGTGCGGGCAGCTTGTCACAGCTTGTTTCACGTTGTATTTGTTGAAGGTTTTCATGTTTTCCTCAACAAGAAAGTCGAAGAGGCCTTTCTCGCCCATTCCGTAGACTTCGCTTCCGCAACAGTTTTCCTCATCGCCAAAAACACCGAAGCTCAAGCCTGCCTTCTCGAAGCATTTCACGAGGCTCTTGGGCACGCTTTGCACTCTAGGATCGTAGGCTGAGGTGCAGCCGACAAAGAATAGGACATCCGCGCCTTGGCTTACATGCTTGATGTTTAGGCCCTGGCTCCATTCTGAACGTTTGTTGCGCATTCTTCCCCATGGGTTGCCGTTTTTGAAGATGCTTTCCAACGCGTCTCGTATGGTTGTGGCTATCTGTCCTTCTTCCACAGCCATGCCGCGAATGTCAATCAAGAACTCGTATGGGTTCAGGTCCTTTGGACAGCGAACGCCGCATGTGGAGCATGTTGTGCAGCTCCAAAGCTCATTTTGCGGATGTGCAGTCAGCTTACCCAGCGTGGCCACTTCGCGCATGTACTTCCTGATGTTCAGGTTGGCCTTTCTTGCGACTGGACAACTTCCAGTGCAGATTCCACATTGGATGCATTCGAGGAGTTTATGTTTCTGGACAAGCTCTTGAGCATCCATTTTTTCCATCACTTTTTAGTGAAATGGGAGCATAAGGTTATTAAAGTATTTTCCCGTGAATCAATTAAAACACAACATGAAAGTCGGAGACCAATAGCCATGGAAAAGAAGCAGCCAAGGATTGGAATCTTCGTCTGCGAATGTGGCGGCAACATAGGCGAGGTCGTGGATGTTAAGGCTGTTATTGATGCTGTTAAGAACTGGCCCGATGTTGCGGTTGCGAAGTTTCACAAATACTTGTGCTCCAAGCCTGCTCAGGATATCATTGCTGACTCCATAAAGAAGGAGAATCTAGATCGCGTTGTGGTAGCCAGCTGCACTCCGCGTATGCATTTGCCGACTTTCCAGAGCGTGTTGGAGCGGGCTGGTTTAAACCCCTTCATGCTTGAATTTGTGAACATAAGAGAACAGGATTCTTGGATTCTAGGTCCTCATCCTTCTGCAGAAGCAACAAAGAAGGCCATCAGCCTGATCCGCGGTGGTTACGAGCGTAGTCGTGAGCTCGAGCCTCTGCAGACGGTCAGCGAGAAGGGTTCGAGGGAAATACTGATTGTCGGCGGTGGGATTGCGGGAATCACGGCTGCGTTGGAGCTCGGGTATTTGGGCTACAAGGTTCATCTGGTTGAGCGCAAGTCAAGCATCGGCGGTAACATGGCGAAGTTGACGAAAGTCTTTCCAACCTTAGACTGTGCACAGTGTATTCTTACTCCGAGAATGGCTGAAGTTGGAAGAAATCCGAATGTAATCCTGTACACCTACGCAGAGGTTCAGGAGGTCAGCGGTCGTCCTGGAAACTATGATGTTAAAGTGTTTATGAAGCCTCGTGGCGTGGATCTTCAGAAGTGTCGAAACTGTGGGATTTGTGCCAAAGTTTGCCCGGTCGTGGTGCCAGATGAGTTTAACGAAGGCTTGGCCCAACGCAAAGCCGCATACCAAGAATTTCCGCAGGCTGTTCCATCAGCATACACGATCGACTTTCAAGCCTGCACCAAATGCCGGAAGTGCGAGCAGCTTTGCCCAGCCAAGGCGATAAGCATTGACGACAAAGGCTTGACTGTGGATTTGCACGTAGGCGGGATCATAATGGCCACGGGCTACCAGTTGTATGACGCCAAAAAGCTGGAAACCTACGGCTATGGCACGTACAAAGATGTTATCACGATGATGGAGTTAGAGCGGCTTGTTTCAGCAACTGGTCCAACAGGTGGATACGTGAAGCGTGCCGATGGCACAGATGTCAAGCGCATGGCGATTCTGCTTTGTGCGGGTTCGCGTGACAAGAACTACATTCCTTACTGCAGCAGGATCTGCTGCATGTACGCGTTGAAGCAGGCCTTTGTGTTGAAGAAGATGTTGGGTATTGATGTTACTGTCTACTACACTGACATTCGTGCCACTGGCAAGGGCTATGAGGACCTTTACTGGCGTGATCAAGAGGCTGGAGTCAGCTTCATCCGTGGCAAAGTAGCTGAGGTCTACAAGAATGCAAAGACAAACAAGCTCGTGGTTGTTGCTGAAGACTCGTTGTCAGGCGAGTTGACGAACGAGGAGGTTGATCTGGTTGGCTTGGCGACGCCGATGGTTCCGCCCACAGGCTTGAAGGAACTTGCAGACAAAATGAGGGTGGCCACAGGTGAAGACGGGTTTATCACAGAGAAGCATCCGAAACTGGATCCAGTGGACTCGCTGGTCACAGGCATATACGCGTGTGGTTGTGCTTTAAGCCCGAAGGACGTCCGGGACACAGTTTCCGACGGCCTAGGTGCGGCGGCTAAGGCTGCATTGTTCCTGAAAAGTGATTATGTTACAACCAGCCCGGAGAAAGCCTTTGTCATTGTTGACCTGTGCAATGGTTGTCAGGCATGCGTGCCTACTTGTCCTGCAAACGCGATCAGCATGCAGAACGGAAAGGCTGTGATTAACCCGTTCATGTGCACGGGTTGTGGAGCATGCATTCCTGTCTGTCCTCAGGAGGCTATTGACTTCAAGAATGCTACGCTGAAGCAAGTTTTGGCTCAGATGCGCGGTGTGCTCACTGACAAGGATCCGGGCGAGGTTCGGGTTTTGGCTTTCGTTGACAAGAATGTGGGTTATACGGGCATGGACTTTCTGGGTTTGGACAGGACGAAATATCCTGAGAACGTTAGAATTGTCGCTGTGCCTACCACGGCTATTCTTGGAAAGAAGCTTGTGCTAAGTGCATTTGCGTATGGCGCAGACGGTGTGCTTGTGATAGAGGGCAGTGAGAATATTGATGAGCATTTCACAAAGAAACGCATGATCGAAATGGGAAGAGAGCTGGCACAGTACGGCGTAGAGAACATGAGGGTAAGATACAGCTACGTGCCACTACCCGTTTACAAGAAGGCTGCTGAGCTGTTCACGATGTTCACTGACAGGATCAAGAAGTTTGGGCCTGTCGCTGAAGAGAAGCGGAACGGCATCAAACAGAAACTGCAAATCTAAATGTGTGCCTTATTACTGGGTTTTTGTCTTTTTTGAACCGCTCTGTTTAGCCTTGAGTCTTCCTTGTACTTTGTCTTGCACGGGTGGTCTTCTGCCCTCAAAATCTCAAGCTTTTTCAATCTTGCGACGATCGACCATAATGTGCCGAGCTTTATCTTTTCTTGATGTGAGCACACATATTCAGTGTGGCTTGACAATATCTCCTGAGCATTCTCTACGTTGATTCTTCCATTACGTCTCATGATCGAATCATAAATTGCGTTGTATCTAGGCACGGAATCCCAGCACCTAGCCTTCACATCCTCGAATTTTGTCATGTAGCGCGCGCTGCAGACTGGAATCTAAGGAAGCATGTCATAGCTTCCAATATGGAATATTACATTGCCAACTCTTTTATGAATAGACATTCTACTACCTGTAGTATCAGGGGGAGTGGTTGAATGTCAAGAGTTGCGACCGGCAAAGGATTCGAGTTGGAATTGCCAGCTTCTTATGTGACGATGAAGAAAGAAGCTGAAAAGACTGTTTCCGGATTGTTGGCGGACAGACCTAAGGCACGGAAGATGTGGACTCTGCTGAGAGAAGATGCGGAAACCAAGGCAGATTGGGACATGGCAAACTACATCGCCGTTGCGAAACTAAAGTACAATGATCATGGAGAAATACACGCCAAAATCGTGGCCGCGAACGCTCTGAAGATGCTGAAGCTACTTCTCGACAACGGCGTCCCGACTAGTGTCATGAAGGAGAAGGCTGGCGACGAGGATGACGTTCACCTTATAGTTCTTGCAGGAGCACTTCTTCACGACATCGGAAATCAGGTTCACCGCGAAAACCACAACGCCTCAGGAGTCTACTTGGCCATACCTGTACTCAATAGACTTCTGCCCAAGATTTACAAGGATGAGGAAACCATGTACGAGATTCGGGGACACATACTTCACTGCATATACTCGCACGAGTTCGAAATGCAAGACCTAACCGAAGAATCAGCTTTGGTAGGCATTGCTGACGGAACGGACATGACCAAAGGCCGTGGAAGACTGGCGTTTGACAAAGGAAACGTTAACATTCACACGGTTTCAGCTCTCAGCATTGAGAAAGTTGAGATAAAACAAGGAGAAGATGTGCCTGTGCAAATATTGATTTACTTGAACAACAGTGCAGGCGTCTTTCAAATTCAAGAAACGCTTGGGAAGAAAATAGTAGGTGGACCACTTGAAGATTATTGTGAAATCATTGCCGTTGCCAAACCGGACAAGCCAGTGAAAGACCAAAGAATAGTCCATAGAATAGTCATCAAAGGAAAGAAAATGCAAGCAGCCTGATCGCAGCAACTCAGGAATTCCCTGCTCCTACCGCAAACCAAAGTGTAAGATTGACACAACAATGTCTTTGGCGTCTATTCTATCGTCTTGGTTCATGTCTGCTTGTGCGTTCCATCGTGAACCGAGTGGACTTGAACCAAATGCTGACACGATTTGAATGATGTCTTGCATATCCACTTTGTCGTCACCATTCACGTCACCTAGCATTTTTACTTTCACTGGAGTCTGGCTAGCCATTGCATTGTCGGCTGTGTCTGTTTCGTTAAAGACTGGCTCGATTTGGGCTTCTACCACGTACGCTGCCCTTTCCGTTACTTTCAGAGTAAAGCTCTGGGTTGTGTTTGCATCCGGGCAAAGGTCTGTGACCGTGGCATTGCCCAGATCGTAGTCGACACCCTCTAATTCGTACTTGCATTCAACCGTGGACGTCTCGCTTACATTTCCTTTGTTTTCAATAGTAAGAGTTATGTTAACTCTCCATCCCACGTACGCTTCTGGGGCAGAGAGTGAAAGACCAACTAGGGCAAGGTCATGGATTGGCTCGATTGAGAGAAGCTGAAAGTTGTCCGTTTTCTCTGAACAGTAGATGCTTTCTGGCAAGCTTTTGGCGGTTGAAGTTGCGCGACATCCGCTTCCCGAAAGTGCCCATTTTGGAATATAGATTAGGAAGTAAATGCTTCTTGTTTCGCCTGCAGAGAAGGTGAAGTTCTGGTCGTGTGTCCCGAAAGTCTGATTTATGTCGTCGATGAGGCCAACATGAATCGTTGCTGTCTTCGGGTTTGCAGCATTGTTTGTGGCAGTTACTTTGACCGACATGTTTTCATCATGGAAGAAGTAGTAGTATGGTCTCCACGTTTCGTTATTCCCCCTTCCGGTTTCCACTGAAGTGACCTCAACGATTCCAGTAGTTGCAGCTGAATAGAACGAACTAACCATAATCTCTTGGCAAGTTCCAGATGCGGCATTTGTGTCTACCGCATAATTCCCTGCTCCAAGTCCTTGAGCACCCAATAACATTGTCAATGTGCCAACGAGTATGAGTGTACACGTCATTCTAGAGAATATGATCCTCCGCAACTTCTCTGTCACTGGTCAAATCGCCCTATCAACAGACAATTCTCACGGGCGTGTCTTTAACCTTTATCATTTGCACCCAAGAAGGTTGCGGTCGAAGTCACATCGCTTTGGTGCTTTTTCTTCAAACACGGTCATAGCAAGTTAAGTGTGGGCACCTAGGGCTTCCTTCTTGTCTAGCTTTTTGAACAAAGCTTTGGGCTCCAAGATAGAATGACCAGCTGGCAAGGGCGAGTTACCAATTCTGCCAAATTCCCCCTCTTCAATTACTTCTGGTAAATTGAGCATCTTTCGAATGCTTCTGGCAGCTAGCGGCATGTAAGGTTGGATCAAGATGGCTAGGACATTTACAACTTGGACCGCGACGTTTAACGTAGCGCTAGCAGCGTCTCTGTCTCTTTTGATCAAGTGCCAAGGCTCTCGGGATGACAAGTAAGTGTTTCCGGCTTTGGCCAATGAAAGCACTGCATCCAAAGAATCCTTGAACCTGAAATTCTCGATCAGTTTAGATTGTCTTCTTGCGGTCGTCTTGATTAGGCGCAGGAGTTGTCTGTCTTCGCTTTTCAGTTGTCCTTGCGGAGGGACTTTCTTGTCAAACTCTTTGTAAATGAATGTTAATGTTCTGTGGACGAAGTTCCCTAGCACGTTGTTCAGGTCATTATTGACTCTTTCCAAGAATTTTTCCCACGTGAAGCTCAGGTCCTTTGTCTCTGGCCTCTCTATGATAAGGAAGTAACGCCAATAGTCTGCAGGAGCCACTTTCAATGCTTCTTCAGCTCCGACGCCGATGCCTTTTGACTTAGAGAAGGGCTGTCCATGAAAAGTGATGAATTCTGTGACCGTTATCGCATATGGTAAAACGTAAGGTTCGCGCGTTGCCAACAGCAGAGCTGGAAAAATAATAGCGTGGAAGATCGTGTTGTCTTTGCCGATGCAGAATACGGTCTTTGTTCTCCTGTTTTGCCACAGCTTTTTCCATTCGTCTGGCTTTTCATTTCGTTCAGTCAGTTCTTTGGTAGCGCTCAGGTAGCCCAGAATGTTCTCAGCCCAAACATAGAGAACCTTTCGTTCAGCACCTTTGAATATCTGGCCAGCCGGAATACCCCATTCAAGGTCTCTGGTTATTGGCCTTGGCTCCAGACCTTCCTTGACAATCTTTTTGGCGAAGTTTCTAGCTGATTCTGTCAGAATTGGACAGTCGTCTAGGAACTTTTCCAGTTGTTTACGGAGTTTTGGAAGGTCAAAATACCAATGTATTGTCTCCTTTATGATCGGCGCAGCCCCACAGGTTTTGCAGCGCGGATTCAAGAGATCTGTTGGATTCAATAGATGTCCACAATTCGGATTCGTGCATTGGTCGCCTCTAGCCTCTGGCCATCCGCAATCGGGGCAGGTGCCCTCAACAAACCTGTCTGGCAGGAAAATCCTGCATTTTGAGCAAAACGGTTGTTTGCTTTTTGATTTGAAGATGTAGCCATTCCTTTGGATTTCTCTATAGAACTCTTGACAGAATTCTGTGTGAGTTGGATTATGAGTTATTGAGTAGTTGTCGATTTCGATGTTCCACAGTTTGAGTAACTTCTTGTATTGTTGGTGGTACTTGAGTGCAACTTCCTCAGGTTTACTTCCAACCTGTTCGGCAGATATGACAATCGGAGTGCCATGAGCATCTGAACCAGTCACGTACACGACTGTTCGACCTGTAAGACGAAGGTAACGTGAAAGGACGTCGCCAGTGAGAAGGTGCAAAAAGCTTCCTAGATGCGGAGATGCATTAACGTAAGGCCAAGCCGCGGTGACAATCCACTCTGGCTGGGAAGAAAGAACATGATTCGAGCAGCATTTCTTGATCCCTCATTTCTGCCACCACACCTGCATTTCCGTCGTCTCCAATTTAAACGTTATGAAACACAAAGAATGTTGGCCATTATTTCATTGCGCCCTCAACATAAACAGCGGGCGCATCCTCTGCGATAATGCTTAAATCTGCAGAACAGGTTATTGAAACGTAAGATATCAAGGCGGTGTTCACATGTCATTCTTCAAGAGGCTCAAAGAAGGTTTGACTTCACCTAAAGCAAAAATCTCGATACAGTTCAGCAAGCCCAGTTATGCCTTAGGCGAAAACGCTGATGGCACAGTAACTGTCACTTCAGACGAGGAGTTTGACGCTAAAGAAATACGATGTGAGATGCAATGTGTTGAAGAGGCAAGAAGGGTTAAGCCAGTATATGACGCGGTGGCCAAGCGTGAGGTCCTGAAGGAAGCTTGGGAGTCCGCAACGCTTTATTCCGCAAGGCCTGCAGTTGCCAGTTCACTACACATAACCCCCGGCTTCTCGCAAACCTATCAATGCAACATGAACATCGCTGCAGGCGCAAAACCCACCTTCCAAAGCATCGACTCAAAAACCACGTGGACCGTCAAAGCAGTGATTGCCATCGACGGAAGACCTGACGTAACAAGCCCAACAAATCAGTTGCAGATCACGGCGCCAAGCGCTGCTCCTGTGATTAGAGAAAAAGAGATAGTCCGCGAAGTCGTCATGATACCCTGCAAATATTGCGGTGCCCTCATGCCCCAGACGGACACTGCTTGCCCGAACTGTGGCGCAAAAAGAACAGTATAGTCGATTTCATGATGCCTTTTACTGCGGATGCTGACAATCCAAAGCCATAATAACTGTAAGCACAGACTCTAGTAACTTAGGTTGGACAGAATGAAAAAGGGCATAATCAGAATTATTCCAATTCTGTTAGTTTGGTCAGCCTTGCTAGTCAGTTTTCCAGTCATGGCAGAGTACACATGCGGCGTTAGGAGCGGAGACTGGACAAAATATAATATCAACATTTCATATGCTGGACAAAGCGTCACAGGGTCAATGAAAATAACGATCCAGAACGTGCAAGGAACACAGATCAGCGGAACCGTTGAAACCAGCGTACAGGGGATCTCTGGCACCCAAACAGAGAATGTCTCAATTGACATCGCAACAGGAACCGGTACGTACGCTGGGTTCATAATCCCAGCAAACCTTACCGTAGGCAACCCCATCCCAGGCGAATCTGTCAACGTACAAAGCATAGTGACAAAGAATGGCAGGAACGCAATAGTGGCCAACGCGAGCGTTCCATCTGTAGGTTTCTCGGGTCAAGTCTTCTGGGATCAAGCAACCGGGGTTTTCCTGGAATCGAGCGGCTCGGCAGCAGGAACATCCTACTCGATCACACTAGCTGAAACCAGCCTTTGGGGTGGCGGATTCTTGTTTGACTGGTGGATTTGGATGATAATAGTAGTCGTCGCGGTGGGTCTCGCGGCTGCGGCGGTTTTGATGCTGCGCAGAAGAAAGCCTGCAGCAACGCAACGTCTCATTCAAGAACAGCCTCCGCCTCCGCCACCACCGCCCCCAGCCTAACCCATACTTTGTCGATGCCATACATTCAAGAAAAGCAGTGACCGAAGGCCATGCTTGCAGGTTCAATGTAGACTTGACTCAACTACATCTAAAATGTGTAGCTGCGAGCAAAAGTTATATGAAATCGTCTGTGAGACAAACTCGGTATTCAGGAGAGTTCAAGCAATTTGGACATAATCGTATGCGTTAAACATGTTCCCGAGACAGCAGAAGCTGAACTGAAAATTGATGTTAGCGGAAGGGCCATCGAGAAGACAGGGTTAGTTTTTGACATCAACGAGTGGGATGACTACGCGCTTGAAGAGGCAGTGCGCATAAGAGAGAAGCAAGGCGGAACGGTTACAGCCATAACCATAGGTACTGAAGACTCTGACAGCACGTTGAGAAAATGTCTGGCACGTGGAGCAGACAAGGCGATAAGGCTTACTGATCCGAAATTCGAAGGCTCAGACAGCTATGCCATAGCAAAAATCCTTCACAGCACCATCAAAACCCTACACTTCGACATCATACTGTGCGGAGTACAATCAGGTGACGGCGGCTATGCCATGGTCGGTCCAATTCTTGCGGAAATGTTGAACATTCCACACGCGACGATGGTCAAGAAAATCGAGCTGGCCACGGGCTCAGCGAAAGTCAACCGCGAACTCGAAGGAGGCCTCGAAGAACAGATCGAAATGAAATTGCCTGCATTATTTGCAGTTCAGACTGGCATAAACGAGCCCAGGTACGTTTCGATAATGGGCATACGCAAAGCCATGCAAAAGGAAATTAGACTCATGACCTTGGCAGACACAGGGCTGACTGAAAATGATGTTGGCACAGCGGGTTCTTGGATTAAACTGGAAAAGCTGTACGTCCCACCAGTAGAGAAACAAGCAGAATTTCTCAAGGGAAACCCAGACGAAATCGCAGGCAAAATCACTGAAATTCTCAAATCACGGGGGCTCGTGTAAAATGACGGAAATCCTCGTCTTAGCTGAACACCGGCAGGGACAGATGCGGGACATAACATACGAAATGCTCACGAAAGCCCGAGAACTGGCCGAGAAGACAAACGCAAAGCTAACCGCCATGATACTAGGCAAAAACGTCAAGGAGCTCGCAAAACCTCTAGCAGAACACGCGAATACAGTAATAGTAGTAGAAGATCAGAGACTGGAGAATTTCAACTCGGAAGCCTACAAGAAAGTCCTTTCAAAACTAATCAATGAGCATAAACCATCAATCGTCATGATCGGACACACTTCATACGGGATTGATCTTGCACCAAGGCTTGCCACCGTTTTGAAGTTGCCGCTGGCAACAGACTGCATTGACCTCTCATTCGAGAACGAAGCATTCATCGTAACACGCCAAATGTTCGGGGGCAAAGTCAACGTCAAAGCCACTGCACGCAAGGCTGAAACCTACATGGTAACAATCCGCCAAGCAGCATTCACCGCAACCAAACCAGCAACACCTGCGAACGGGCAAATCATCGAAGCACAGTCGCCATTAACCGAGGAAATAGCTGAGAAACGCTTCATACAATACGTTTTGCCTCCACTTGGCGGCGTTGACATAACGGCCGCAGAAAAACTCGTAGGCGTTGGTCGCGGGATAAAGGACGTGGCGAACTTGCCTGTGGTGGAAGATCTGGCAAAGACCTTAGGCGGAGTCCTATCATGCTCAAGGCCGATAGTTGACAAAGGCTGGCTTCCAAGCGACAGACAGGTGGGCACTTCGGGAAAAACGGTCAAACCAAAACTCTACTTGGCCCTAGGAATAAGCGGAGCCTTCCAGCATGTCTTGGGAATGAAAAGCTCAGACTTGATCATAGCCGTAAATAAGGACCCGAAAGCCCCAATATTCAGCTTTGCAGACTACGGTGTTGTCGAGGATCTGTTCAAGATAGTGCCACCGCTGAAAAACAAGATTAATGAGTTACGAACACAGAGATCATGAGCTGATCGAGGAGAAAGGAAAATGGACTTCAAACTTAACCAGGAACAGCAAGAAATAAAACGCGCCGTTCGCGAATTCGCTGAAAAAGAATTCACACCCGAACTGGCAATAGAATACGATCAGAAAGAAGAATTCCCAATGGCCCTCTACAAGAAAGCAGCCCAACTTGGGATCACCAGCATGCGCATACCTCAAGAATACTGCGGACAGGGCTACGGAGTCCTCGAAGACTGCATAGCCGTAGAAGAAATGTGCAGAGTCGACCCAGGCATAGGCGTCGCAATCTCACTCGGAAACCTAATGATCCCAGATCTCTTGCTAAAACACGGCAACGAGGAGCAAAAAAAGAAGCACATTCCACCACTTGCCAAAGGCGAGAAGATAGCTGCAGCTGCCTTCACGGAGCCTGAACACGGAAGCGACATAACACGGATGAATTCAACCGCCGTAAAAAGCGGGAACGAATGGACAATCAACGGAGCCAAAGAATTCATCACGAACGCCACTACCGCTGACACTTTCATTCTTCTGTGCCAATCAGACCCAAACGTGCAACCTTCCCACCGAGGACAGAGCATATTCATCGCCGAAAAGGGTACGTGCGGGCTAGACGCCACGAAGCTGCATGGAAAGATGGGCATAAAACCGTGCGTCACGGGTTCGGTTTCTATGAGTGACCTGAAAGTTCCAGAAACAAACCTTGTGGGCGAACTGAACAAGGGCTTTTACTACACGCTTGAGCTTTTTGACGGGACCAGAATCACGGTGGCTGCGCAAGCTGTAGGCATGGCTCAGGGTGCCTTCGAGAAAGCACTGAACTATGCAAAAACGAGAAAACAGTTCGGACAGCCAATAATGAGCTTCCAAGGCATAAGCTTCAAACTAGCAGAGATGGCGATCAAAATCGAATCAGCCCGCTTAATGATGTACAAGGCAGCATGGCTCTATGACAAGGAGAAACCGAACGCAGTCGCAACTTCGATGGCAAAGGCATACGCAGGCCGCGTAGCCATGGAAGTCACGGATGAAGCCATACAAGTCTTCGGAGGATATGGTTACTTGGCGGACTACCACGTTGAACGCTTCCACCGATGCGCAAAGATAACCGAAATCTACGAAGGAACAAGCGAAATCCAGAAAAGCACTATCGCCGGGTATCTCGCAAAACAACCATAAACCTATTTTCACATCTTTTCTTTTCCGTTCCGCAAGCGAATGTATATTCTACATTCAAAAGTTTTATTACTGTTCTTGGTCCAAACCAATAAAACGTTCAAGGAGACGGAATCATATTGACAGCTGGAAACTTCAAGAAAGCAGCGGTAATCGGATCAGGAGCAATGGGCCACGGAATCACTCAACTTCTCGCCACAAACGGATACCATGTCACGATGGTTGACATCAACGACGAAATCCTGCAGAAAGCCAAGGAAAAAATCAAATGGAGCCTAAGCAAATTCGTAGAGAAGAAGAGGATAAGACAGGAAGACGCAGATGCTACACTTGCAAGAATAGCTACAACGACAAGCTACGAGCAGGCCGCGAAAGACATAGACTTCGCAATAGAAGCAGCACCTGAAAACATGGAGCTGAAAAAGACGGTTTTTGCCAAGCTCGACCAAGCTGCGCCTCCGCATGCAATATTGGCTTCAAACACTTCGACGCTGAGCATAACTGAAATGGGCAAGGCAACTAAACGTGCAGACAAGGTCGCGGGAATGCACTTCTTCAACCCACCAGCACTTATGGCGCTTGTGGAAGTGATAAGGGGCGACAACACGAGTCAAGAAACGACTAACACTCTCGCCGAGCTTGCCAAGAAGCTCGGAAAGACGCCAGTAATCGTGCGAAAAGACGTGCGGGGCTTCATAGTCAACCGCATACTTGGAGCCGTGTTCAACGAGGCCTTCTGGGCTTACCAACGCAAAGAAGCCACAAAGGAAGGAATAGACTCGTCAGTGAAGTACACCGGCGGGTTCCCAATGGGCTGGTTCGAACTTGGGGACTTTGTCGGACTCGACATAGCATACGAAGTTGGCAAAATACTGTACGAGGCTTACGGCGAACGGTTCAAGCCCTGCAATGAGGTCATAGACCCCTTAGTGAAAGAAAAGAAGTTTGGGCAGAAAACGGGCGTAGGCTTCTACGATTGGACAAAGGGAAGACCGCGAATACCCTTCAATCTACTCGACGAGTATGATGTCGACAGGTCTTGGGCAGTAGCGGTGAACGAGGCTGCTTGGCTGATTCATGATGACGCAGCAAACCCAGCAGACATCGATACTGGAATGAAACTCGGCACCTACTGGCCTTCAGGCCCATGCGAATACGCAGACCGCACAGGAATAGACATAATCCTGAACAAGCTTAAGGAGCTACACGCAAAATACAATATGGAAATGTACAAACCCTGTCCAGTGCTGGAGGATTACGCCAGCAAAGGCTGGACGGGAAAGAAGGCAGGAAGGGGGTTCTACTAGATGAAGTTTGAACTCGAAGAAAGTCAAATCGGAATTGTAAACGCTGTTAAGGAATTCTGCGCCAAAGAGTTCAAGCCCGAACTGGCATTGGAGCTTGACAGGAAAGAGGAATTTCCCTTAGACCTGTATAGGCAGGCGGCTAAACTCGGATTCACGAGCCTCAGCCTTCCGCAAGAGTACGGCGGCCAAGGCTTTGGACTGCTTGAAACATGCTTGGCCATTGAAGAAATGTGTAGGGCGGATTCGTCGCTCGGGGTTGCCGTGTCAAGCGCTTCCTTTGGAAGCGAATTCATCGCTGTGCTGGGCACGAAGGAGCAGAAGGAGAAGTATCTGCCGCCTATATGCAAAGGCGACTGGATAAGCGCAGCAGCATTCACCGAACCAAACGTTAGTGGAAGCGACATCACACGTATGGAGACGACTGCCACGAAATACGGGAACGAATGGTGGATAAATGGGACCAAGACTTTCATCACGAACGCCACAACCGCCGACTTCATAGTCGTCCTGACACAAACAGACGCAAAGATTAGACCGACGTACAGGGGCGAAACTCTCTTCGTTGTAGACAAGGGGACTCAGGGGCTTGAAACCTCAAAGCTGCATGACAAGATGGGAGTTCGCTGTTCAGTCACAGGCGAAGTTCGCTTCGACAACGTGAAAGTTGCCGACCAGAACATAGTTGGCGAACTGAACAGGGGATTCCACCATTCCATGGAGTTCTTCGACAAAACAAGAGTGGGAGTTGCCGCGCAGGCCGTGGGTATGGCTCAAGGCGCTTTCGAAATAGCCTTCAAATATTCCAAACAAAGGGAAGCTTTCGGACAGCCGCTACTGCAGCATGAGCTTATAGGTGCTGGTTTAGCCGAGGCGATGACCAAGATCGAAGCTGCAAGATGGATGACTTATCGTGCTGCGTGGCTCGTTGATGCGGGCAAAATGGATCCCATGGTGACTGCGATGGCGAAGTTCTATGCTGGAAAGATAGCTATGGAAGTCACGGATCTCGCCATACAAGTGCTGGGCGGCTATGGATACTTGGGCGAATACCGCGTTGAAAGGTACCATCGCGACGCAAAGATAACTGAAATCTACGAGGGCACGAAAGAGATTCAGAAGCTAACCGTGCTTAAGTATCTGCTCAGAAAATTCTAAAAATATTATAGGCAGGTGGACCTAAACACAAGCAGGGTGAACAAAGATGAGCAAAGCATATGAAACCATTAAAATTGAAAGGGAAGAAAAAACGCTTTGGATTATACTGAACAGACCGCATAGGCTGAATGCCTTCAACGACGTCCTAATCGAAGAGCTTGCTGACTCCCTAGACACGGCGGAAAAAGACGCAAGCATAAGATGCGTTGTAATAATGGGCGACGGTGACAGAGCCTTCAGTGCCGGTGCGGATGTCACTATGTTTCCAAAGGCAACACCAGTAAAGGCTGAAGAATTCTCCAGAATGGGGCAGAAGGCCTTCGGCAAAATAGAAGAAATGTCTAAACCTGTGATCGCAGCGATCAACGGTTTTGCACTTGGCGGCGGCTTGGAGCTGGCCTTAGCATGCGATTTCAGAGTGGCAGCCGAACATGCAGAGCTTGGAAGCCCAGAAATAATATTAGGCTTAATCCCAGGCTGGGGAGGAACCCAAAGACTAGCTAGGCTAATAGGATTACCGAGGGCCAAGGAAATCGTGATGCTGGGGAACAGGCTGAAAGCTGACGAAGCACTGAAGATAGGGCTAGTCAACAAGGTTGTCCACTACGAGAAGCTGCGCGAAGAAGTTCGCGAAATGGCTAAAAAGCTCTCTGACGGGCCGCCTGTGGCCATGAAATACGCGAAACACGCGTTGAATTTCGGAACACAAGTGCCGCTTGAGACTGGACTGCGATTAGAAGCTGGGCTCATGGGACTGTCATTCTCCACCGATGATCTCAAAGAAGGATTAGAAGCCTTCATGGCAAAGCGAAAAGCCGAGTTCAAAGGCAAATAGCCCACTATACCCATCCTTTTTCTTTATATTTCGCTCTTCATTAATGAAAACATTGAAAACGTGAATGGTATGAGAAAAGTAGCAGTTATCGGTGTTGGAAACTCAAAGTTCGGCGTTAGAAGCGACGTTAACGTGTCGGAGCTGGCTTTTGAGGCGGTGAGGCCTTCCCTTCAAGATGCAAGCATCAGTGCCAAGGATGTCGAGTTTGTTGCCGTAGGCTCTGTTGGTGCAGGGGCATGGTATGAGGAGCTGCTCCCAGCAGTGGTTGTGGGCGAGTACTGTGGCCTGACAGGAGCTGGTTTGATGCGTTGCGAAGCGGCCTGTGCAAGTGGCAGTGCAGCTTTCTTCGCGGCATATTCGGCTGTTGCAAGTGGGCGGACAGATATTGCGATGGCCTTGGGAGTTGAGAAGATGAGGGAAATTGACACGCCAACAGCCATGGAGTGGATTGGGAGAGCGGGCTACTACTTCTGGGAGTTTCACAATTTCGGATTAACCTTTCCAGCATACTATGCCTTGTATGCTAATGCGCACATGGCGAAGTATGGTACTACTGAGGAGGATCTGGCTCTGGTCGCGGTCAAGAATCATAAGTACGCGGCCATGAACCCTGTTGCGCACCTTCAGAACAAAATAGCGGTGGATGATGTTTTGTCGTCTATGGTGATTGCTTCACCGCTGAAGCTGTATGATTGCTCCCCTATCACTGACGGTGCAGCCTCAGTGATTGTTGCTTCAGAAGAAAAGGCTAAGGAGCTAAAAATTGACACGCCGGTGTGGGTTGCGGGAATAGGCTATTCATCAGGAACAGCCAACCTGAGTAAGAGACAGGATTTTGTGGGCTTGGATGCAAGTGTTCTAGCCTCTCAGAGGGCATATGAGGCTGCTGGGATTACGCCAGGCCAAGTTGATTTTGCCGAGGTTCACGACTGTTTCACTATTGCCGAGATAATGGCTTATGAAGACCTTGGCTTCTGCAGCCGCGGTGAAGGTGTAAAGCTTCTGCGCGAGGGTCAGACTGAAATTGGCGGTAGGATACCGGTGAACATGGATGGCGGCCTGAAGGCAAAGGGACATCCGATTGGTGCAACTGGCTGCTCGATGATTTACGAGTTGACCCGGCAGCTTAGGGAAGAGGCTGTTGAGAAGAGCAGACAGGTTCCGCTGAAAAACTATGTGGGGCTTGCCCACAACGTCGGCGGAACTGGACATTACTGTTACGTGACGATCTTGAGGAGATGAATGCATTGGCTTCAACATCTATGCCCATGATAAAATCCAGACCCATAACGATAGTTGAAGAGATTCCGATAAGTAAGACCTTGAAGTTTTGGGAAGGCCTGAAAGAAGGAAAAGTGTACGGGACAAAATGCTGCAAGTGCGGGAAGCTGTATTTTCCACCCTCTGCCGATTGTCCTGACTGTTTATGCCTTGAGATGGAATGGTTTCAGTTGAGCAGCGAAGCCGAAATTGAGACTTTCACGCATGTGGTTGTTAGACCGACATCGTTCTCTCAGTACAAGCCGTACACGATTGCCATTGGGAGGCTGAAGGAAGGTGTGAAAGTGCTTGCTTGGCTTACTGGATTTAAGCTGTCGCAGATCAAAGTAGGCATGAAAGTCAAGCTGGTGGCAAAGGTTTCTGACGAGGAAAACGCAAGTTACGAATTTGTATCTCCTTGATGAAGCAAGCTTCAAAGCGGATGGTACTGCTTAGAGAAACTGAGTCCTAGCTGGATGTTTGCTGCGAACTCTCTATCCATTCGATTGTTTTGCTGATTAGCTGCTGTTCTTTTCCTTTGTAGATGTGGTCTGCCGAGTTGATTATGACAAGGGTTTTTGGTTCATTTGCGCAGCGGTAGATTTCTTGTGCCTCGTCCATGCCCACGATTACGTCTCTTTCCCCGATTACCACCAGCAGTGGGGTATTCTGAAGCTTTGAGGCTGCATCGCATTCGTTTAGCTTCATGAGTTTCTCTCTCACATATCTCGGGCGAAGGTCTATTCCATAGACTTCAAGTTTGTGCGATCTTGAAATGCTGAGGATTCTGTCTATTCTGGAGACGATCAGGAAGCGGTACAGGCCAAGTGTTCCATGCATGCGCTTGATGAATTTCCTGACGTTATAGTTGTGATTCTTGGGTGTAGACCACAATACCAGTCCCTTGACACGTGTCTCGTTCTGCAACGCGTAGAGTGAGACAGCCCCGCCTAGACTGTGTCCCACAACGAAAACACTGTTGGGAGCAGCTTCCGGTCTTGAGGCTAAGTAATTCAAAGCCGATCTTACGTCTTCCTGCTCGCCCATGCCATAGTCAAACGTTCCCGTGCTTCTTCCAACTCCTCGAAAATCAAAAACCAGAGACACGAACCCCGCCTTGCAAGCTTCTTCTGCCAGTCGAGCATAGATTCTCAGGCCATGCGACCCTCGGGCGTTCATGCCATGGCAGACGAGCAAAGCCGGTGCTGGAACAACATCCGGTATGCGCAGTTCTCCATAGAGTCTTACATTTAGGCCTTGAATCCAAATCTGTTCGAATCTCAAGCGAAGACCTGCAGAAAGTACTGCTGTTCAGCTATTTGGAGACTTCTCTCACAACCCTTGGGGTCTCATGGAAAATTCCTGAAAAACCACCAGCCCGAAACCCTTCAACATGCGCGCGTGCGTACAGACTTGGGAGATTTCAACATGCATCCCAACGA
>CAYYXF010000017.1:0-17120 GCA_964475545.1 uncultured Candidatus Bathyarchaeia archaeon
TAGCCATCTTCCTACCAAACATCCCCCAATTCATAATCTCATACTATGCCACACTCAGAATCGGCGCAATCGAAACCGCCGTAAGCCCACTCTACAAGGAACGCGAAGTAGAGCACCAACTGGCCGACTCCGAAGCCGAAACCATAATCGTCCTAGACATGCTCTACCCAATCGTTGAAAAAGTATGGGAAAAAACCAAACTCAAAAGAGCCATCATAACAAGCCTCAAAGAATACATGCCCTTCGCCACAGCAGCGATCGGCTCACTGCTAAAGAAGATACCTATGCGCAAAATTGAACGCAGACCCAACATCTACCTCTTCCAAGAACTACTCAAACAACACCAGCCAGAACCCCCAAAAGTAGAAATCAACCCCAAAGAAGACCTAGCCGCCCTACAATACACAGGCGGAACAACAGGCACAGCAAAAGGCGCAATGCTCACACACATGAACCTCGTCTCAAACGCCGTCGCATGCGCCGAATGGCTCCAAGGCAAAATAGGCGAAGAAAACTTCCTAACTGTCCTGCCACTCTTCCACATCTACGGCATGACAACAGGCATGAACACACCCATATACCTAGGCGGAAAAATGGTCACCCTCCCAAGATTCGACGCAGTAAGCACGCTGAGAGCCATCCAAAAACACAAGGTCACAGTCTTCTGCGGCGCACCAACAATGTACGCCCTCCTACTTGCCCATCCAGACCTGAAAAAATTCAACCTAAGATCCGTACGCTTCTGCATCTCAGGCTCAGCCCCACTTCCCCCAGAAGTACAAAAGAAATGGATGGAAGCAACAGGCGGAGTCCTCGTAGAAGGCTACGGGCTCACCGAATCTTCACCCGTAACACACTGCAACCCACTTGACAGATCAATGAAAACCGTCAAAGTAGGCAGCATCGGCCTGCCATGGCCAGACACGGACGCAAAAATCATGGACATCGAAACAGGCCAAAACGAACTTGGAACCGGCGAGACTGGAGAACTCACAGTCAATGGCCCACAAGTGATGATGGGCTACTGGAAAATGCCTGAAGAAACCAGCAGCATTCTCAGAAACGGATGGCTCTACACCGGTGACATCGGAAAGATGGATGAAGACGGATACTTCTACATCACCGACAGGAAAAAAGACCTCATCAAATACAAGGGCTACAGCGTCTATCCACGCGAAATCGAAGACGTGCTCTACGAACACCCAGCCGTAAAACTCTGCGCAGTCGTAGGCAAGCCCGACCCAGTAGCAAGCGAAATACCAAAAGCATTCGTGGTGCTAAAAGACGGAGCAACCGCCACCGAAGACGAAATCAAAAAATTCGTGAACGAAAAAGTCGCACCCTACAAGGCCATAAGAGAACTGGAATTCCGAAAAGAGCTGCCGATGACACTGGTGGGCAAGGTTCTCAGAAGAGTTCTACTGGAAGAAGAAAGGCAAAAGGCAGCAAAAACCTGAAGCTAACACTCTATCAGCATAGGCCAGCTATGCTGGTTCACTAATTTTCTTTCCTGTTTTCCTTGTCCATTCACTGATCGGAACCGCGAACTGCTTCTCCACGTTCGGCCGGTGTATGCTGTTGTAGGTGCAGAAAGACCGTATCTTCATATCCGGCGTCACATAGTGAATAGCACACTTCTGAACTCTGTCCAAATCAAAATTCCATACGTCTTGAAAATGCATAATCCCAATCATGACTATTCTGCGCATAAACTCTCCCAGCGCCTCATAGCTTCCTTTGGTAATGACGCTCTTTATGAGTCCTCGCACGAAGTCGGATTTTGCCATCGGCAAAAGCTTAAGCATCTTCAGCTTCGCCATCGTCTTCTTGCCCTTAGCGCCGGAGTAGTATATGCTCCAGAATACTTCAGCAAACTTGTCCACGTTAACATAGTGCATAATCGGCTTGTATGAACCATCCTTGTCCACAACTAAAAATGTAGCGGCGCCACACATTGGGTGCATCGTAAAATCTGGGTACATCTTGTTCTTGATTACGCCCATTCCCTTAGTCATCGGAACTGGCCAGTTGACAGGTCGCCAATCCCACTTTGAGACAACTCCGCTAGTCTGCTCCTCAATCTCCTTAATCGTGTCAGGTATGGTTATTCGCAGTTTTCGCATCTCGTCCTTTTGAAGTCTGCCAGCCATCGAAACAGGCTGAATGTTTATGCACCGGACAACATCATGATTCTTCACAGCATAATCGACGATAGCCCCCAAATCCTTGTCATTCACTCCCTTGCACAAAGTGACAACCAGAACAATCGAGTCCAAGCCGATCTTTCTCGCGTTGTCTATGACCTTCTGCTTTATTGGAACTAGACTCGTCCTCGCTCTTGTCGCCTTGTATATATCCTCTCGCAAACCATCAAACTGAAGATAAAGCGTGCTCAAACCAGCATCAAGCAGCTTCTTGAAATATTCAATGTCCTCCGCAATACGCAAACCATTAGTGTTAACTTCAATGTGGCTGATCCCAGCCGTCTTCGCTTCGCCAATCAAGTCGGGCAAATCGTTCCTGATGGTCGGCTCGCCGCCACTAAACTGCAAAGCATTGCAAGCCCACGGCCTATTACTCCTCAAGAGCTTAATCATATCCACAATCTGGCCATATGAAGGCTCATAAACATAATTCGAGGCTCCAGCATAAGCAAAGCAAACCGGACAAGCCATATTGCACCTATTCGTAACATCTATGATGCCCAAAATCGTCGGCGTCTTATGTTGAGGACAAATTCCACAATCAAAAGGGCAACCATTCACCGTCTTAGTGTGCGGATTTTCCAACCCGCTCCCCACATATCGAGCGTTGCACCAATTGTCATAAAACCACTTGAAAAGCTCAGCATCCCCCCAATAGACATCCTCAAACCTCCCATGCTGAGGACAAGTCTTCTCCAAATAGATAACGCCATTCTCCTCATAGACCCTCATAGGAATCCTACTCATGCATTCTGGGCATAAGCTAGTTGAATATGCCTCAAACTTCGCGGTCTTCTGCTGCTGCTTCGTCACACAATCAACCTCTGGAAGATTCGATCAGTAGGTAAACCTGAAAGATCTTAATATGTCTAATCGTCTATGCCCACTCTGTCAAAACCCACATCGAACAAGCAGCTTGCAGATTTCTTTCCATGTCCTCAAGCATCAAACTAAGGATCCATCCGCGAAGACTTTGAGGAAAGGTCAAAAAGTATATGAAAGGACTTCCGTCTCTAGACAGAAGAGATGGCTGCAGTGCGCGTGAAGATCAATGTCACTGGAATAGTACAAGGCGTAGGATACCGCCCATTCATCTACCGCACTGCAACGCAGAACGGCTTGAAAGGCTACGTCAAAAACAGAGGCGATGCCGGAGTAGAAATCCTCATCGAAGGAGACCAAAATGCCATCAAGAACTTTCTTCGAGACTTGAAAAAGAAGAAGCCTCCTCTTGCACGGATCTATGGCATCACCACAGCAAAGCTTGCTGGAAAACCAGAATATGAAAACTTTGCGATTTACAGAAGCTCAAATGAAGCAGAGCTTTCCGGATCAACTATTCCGCCAGACGTGGCAATATGCGGAGACTGTCTAGAAGAACTCAAAAACCCGAAAGATCCCAGATACGACTACTTCTTTATTACATGCACAAACTGCGGACCAAGATACACAACAATTGAGAAACTCCCATACGACCGCGACAACACCACCATGATGGATTTCCCAATGTGTGACTTCTGTCGTAGCGAATACACTGACCCTTTGAATAGGCGTTTCCATGCGCAAACAGTGGCATGTCCAAAATGCGGGCCGAAAGCTTACTTGACCACGTCTGAAGGCAAACTGATCACACGCAAAGACCCAATCCATCAGGCAGGTAAACTACTTTCAGACGGCAATATAGTGGCAATAAAAGGATACGGCGGCTTCCATCTAGCAGCGTCAGCAACCGAAGAGAGGCCGCTGATAAGACTTAGAGAAGCCAAACATAGAAGCCAAAAACCCTTCGCCGTAATGGCACGAAGCTTAGAAGCCATAAGAACCTTCGCAAACATAAGCAAAAAAGAAAAAGAACTCTTAACATCATATGCTCGCCCCATAGTCCTACTGGACAGAAGCAAGGCTTACGCTCTTTCAGAATTGATTGCCCCAGGCCTCCATAACATCGGGGTAATGTTGCCCTACACCGGCTTGCATTACATGCTCTTTGACGAAGCGGACGATGTTGCCTTCGTGATGACCAGTGCAAATCCACCAAGCCAGCCAATCACAAAGGACAATGAAGAGGCTTTGAAAATGCTTGGCGATACAGTTGATTACTTCCTGTTTCATGACCGACGAATAGCATACCGATGCGACGACTCCGTCATCCGCATGCACGGCAGCAGACCTGTCTTCATTAGACGCTCACGCGGTTATGCACCTGCACCGATAAGGCTCAGAGAAAAAGCAAAACGCCGAGTGATCAGCCTGGGAGGAGAACTCAACAATACTTCGTGCGTTTTGCTAGAGAATAAGGCCTTCATTTCCCAGCACATAGGAGACGTAGAAAATGTCGAGTCAAAAGCATTTTTGGAAGAGGCAACCAGACATCTCATACACCTGACAAACTCCAAGATTGAGACCATCGCATGTGACTTACATCCAAAGTTCACAACCACACAGCTTGCCCACGAGTTGGCGGAAGAAAACGGCTGGCAACTAATCCAAGTTCAACATCACTATGCGCATGTTGCTGCATTGATGATCGAGCATAATGCTGATGAAATGGTTGGTATATGTTGCGATGGATATGGATATGGCACCGATGGTGAGGCTTGGGGTGGCGAAATACTGTTGTGCACAAGAGGATCGGCTGATTTCAAACGCATAGCGCATCTGGAAAAACAGCCAATGCTTGGCGCAGATCTAGCAACTCGTTATCCACTGAGGATGGCAGCGGGAATACTTGGCAAAGAAATTGATGTCGAGCCATGGCTTATGGGCCTCAAGCAGCATTTTCCACATGGCGAACAGGAGATACAGACCATTCTTGGCCAACTGCGCAGTAACCGCAACTTGACGGAAACTACAAGTTGTGGCAGAATCTTAGACGCGGTCTCGGCCATTCTAGACTTATGTTACGAACGCACCTACGAAGGCGAGCCAGCTATGAAACTCGAATCTGCGGCGATGGAAGGCAAGCACTTTTTCAAACTAGAACCAATAATAGAGGGCAACAGGCTAGAAACCACGCATATGCTGCTTGAGCTATTCAGAAATAGGCACAAGCATTCCAAGCCAGATTTGGCTTGTTGTGCACACTTGTATTTGGCCAGAGGCCTAGCTGAATTGGCAGTTGAAAAAGCATTGGAGAACGAGATAAGAACAATAGGCTTTTCAGGTGGAGCCGCGTGCAACGAAATATTGGCTTCAGCGATGCGGAGAGTGGTAGAAACCGCTGGTCTTAGATTTCTGGTTCATGAGGCGGTTCCGCCAGGCGACGGCGGCATATCCTTTGGTCAAGCCGTCGTAGGTGGGTTTTTCCAGTCTTAGACCATAACTGATTTATTGCCGCGTATTTTCGCCTATGTATATTGATGCAGATGTGTCTGGCGATTCCGGCAAAAGTCCTGAGTGTTAAAAAGAACAGTGCAAGTGTTGATTTTGGCGAAGGAGTACTGAGAGAAGTCAACGTGACACTTGTAGATGTGAAAGTCGGCGACTACGTTTTGGTACATGCAGGCTACGCTATCCAAGTCCTTGATGAAAGAGAAGCACAGGAAACATTACAATTGTGGAGCCAGATTATCCAAGCAGAAACCCAAACTAGGCATGAAGACTGAGATGAATTGAAATGTCCGAGAAACTAAGGTTCAGAGACCCAGATCTGGCAAGACGCGTGGCAAGCAAGATAAATCGGCTTGCCAAGGGAAAAGAGACCGTGAAGATATGTCATGTCTGCGGCACTCATGAATGGACGATTACCCACTATGGCCTGCGAACCCTCTTGCCCAAGAATGTGGAAGTGATAGCTGGACCCGGATGCCCAGTCTGCATAGTGCCAGCCTCAGAAATAGACGAAGCAGTGCAACTGGCACTCAAGGGAGTTGTTGTGACGTGCTTTGGCGATCTTCTACGTGTCCCAGGGTCGAAGATGTCGCTCTTAGATGCAAAGGCTGAAGGTGCGGACGTTCGCATCGTTTATGGTGTCGGCGACGCTGTTGAAATGGCGCGTAAGGAACCGATTAAAGAGTTCGTCTTTTTCGCTGTGGGTTTCGAGACAACTTCTCCATCAACAGCTGTCGAAATATTGAGCAAGCCACCTGATAACATCAGTTTTTTGATTTCTCATCGCTTAATACCGCCAGCCATGAGACTACTTGTCGAAATGGAAGACCTGAGATTAAATGGCTTCATAGCACCGGGCCACGTCAGCACCATTATCGGGTTGCGGCCTTACGAGGTCTTTCCAAAACAGTATCACATGCCGGTGGTGGTGACTGGGTTCGAGCCTCTGGATGTGCTGGTTGGCATCTACATGATTCTGAAACAGCTAAGCGAAGACAAGCCATCTTTGGAAAACGAATATACGCGTGCTGTGCGTCTTGAGGGAAATACCAAGGCACAGAAAGTAATGGAAAAAGCTTTCAAGATTGTAGACGGCAGATGGCGAGGGCTCGGAAACATCGATTCTTCCAAGTTTGATCTGAGAGAAGAACATGAGATCTATGACGCTCATCTGAAGCATGATCTAGAGGTGGAAGAGGGCGTGGATCTGAAACAAGGCTGCCGATGTCACTTGGTCGTGATTGGCAGGATCAACCCAACACAATGCCCTCTGTTCATGAAAGAATGCACTCCGCAGAAGCCGGTAGGAGCATGTATGGTGAGCACCGAGGGAACATGCCGAATATGGGCAACGGAAAAAGCGAGCTGACACCTGGATCAACCTCCAAACTCCCTTTTTGAGAATCGGATTTGCCACAGACGGGACATTAGGTATCAGCATATTCTGGGAACAGGGTCCCCTACAGGCCTGGCGATTATCCTTTTTCCTCCAACAGCAGTCTGCATGGCAACCCCTTTGAAATCTTTGGTTGCTTCACCAATGATCTCTGCGTTTTTCCCACTTTCCGTTGTTCGCAGAAGCCCCAGTATGTCTTCAGCTTTTTCCTTTATTGTGCCAATTATCATTTTTCCTTCATTTCCAACTTCAAATGGATCCAACCCCAACATTTCACATGCAGCCTTCACATCCTTCCTTATTGGAATTTTGTCCTCATGAATCAACATGCCGACTTTTGATTTCTCGCTAACCTCGTTCAGGGCATCAGCTAAACCGCCTCTCGTCGGATCCTTCATCGTCACTATTCCCCCCACTTCCTTGAGCAAGCATTGAATTAATCGACTCAATGGTCGCACATCAGATCTTATTTCGCTTCCAAAATGCAGCCCTTGTTGAGCAGATAAGACAGCCAATCCGTGGTCTCCAATTGTGCCAGATAATATTATCTTATCGCCTGCTCTGAGGTTTGAGTCAAGAACCCATCTTTTCTCAAAGTCGCTTCTGAATTGCCTGACAATTTGAAGATTCTTCTCGAGGGCATGCGTTCTTCTGCCAATCCCAGAAGTGTTTATTATGCAACCCCCCAGACATCCCTTTTCGACGACTTTTGTGTCTCCTGTGACGATGCTGACATCTGCCTCATTACACGTCTGTTGCATACTCGCCAGAATTCTTTCAAAATCCAACATCGATAGCCCTTCTTCCAAGACGAAGCCACATGCCAAAGCATAAGGTTCAGCGCCGATAGCTGCAATGTCATTTACAGTGCCTGAGACTGCCAACCGCCCGATATCGCCTCCCGGAAAGAAAATGGGTTTAACAACATGTGAGTCACTTTTCAAAGCCACGTTGCCTACAACGGCCGCGTCGTCCATGGCTTCAAGGGGAACCTCAGCGTTACCTGCGCCGCCAAAATACTTCAGAATGTAATCTTTGACCAAGCTGTGCATGACTGTTCCGCCAGCGCCATGAAGCATTGTTATATGTTCCTTCTGAACTGTCATTTATCATCCTCACCTTCAACTTCGAATACTAACCCTGTAGGTTGAACATAAACGCATCGCGCTCCGCAACCGTTTAGAGGAGACATGTTTGAAGCCAAGTGGCTGCTAAAGATCATAGGAGGTGGTTTTTGCTCTCTTAGTTTTCCCTGAGGGGCAGCCTGGGTTTAAACACTGTTTCAACTTGGAAAACAGTTTGAAAAGATTCGCAGTGAAGGAAAACCATATAAATCGCCATGTTGCTGTTCATCTGCACAGTTGGAGAGAATACTAAGTGCCAAAATGGGGATACTCGATAACAGCGGAAGAGTTGGACCCGGAAAAAACGGTCAAGGCAAGTGCACGAGAGGTTAGAGTATCCCATAAAGCCGCACGAGAAGTTTGCAGAACAATAAAGGGAATGATGCTGGCGAAGGCAAAAGACTATCTTGTAGACGTTATGGTCAAAAAGAAACCGGTTCCTTATAGACGATTCACGAAGAAGCTGGGACATCGTCATGGATTAGAAAAGGCTTTTGCTGGTAGGTATCCAGTCAAGGCGGCAAAGCATGTTCTTAAGGTGCTTGAGGGAGCGGAGGCCAATGCAGAGAACAAAGGCTTGGACATTGACAGACTGCGCATAATTCATGCGTCTGCGTCTCAAGGGATGAAGATGAAGCGATACGCGCCAAGAGCACAGGGGAGAGCTACGCCCCACTTTGAGATTCTATGTCACATCGAAATAGCTTTGCAAGAGAAACCGGAGACAGGAGAAGAAGCATAATGGCCGTCGTTAAGCATTTCGTGACTGAATCCATAAAGAGGACAGAGATCGACGAGTTCCTACAAAACAAGCTTGAGAGAGCTGGATATGGCGGCGTAATCATATCAAAAACCCCGCTTGGAACACACATAGTAATTTATGCCATGCGGCCGGGTATAGTGATAGGACGCGGTGGAGAAACAATAAGAGAACTTGCGAGCATTCTTGAGGGAAAATTCCATGTTTCAAACCCGCAAATCTCTGTTTCTGAAATTGAGATTCCGGAGTTGAACGCTTATGTTGTTGCTTCAAAACTTGGGTCAGCCTTGCAAAGGGGTGTACATTTCAGACGCGCTGGATTTTGGGCTTTAAACCAGGTTATGGATGCTGGAGCCCTAGGCGCGGAAATAATCATAAGCGGCAAGCTGAGAACTGAGCGAGCAAGATACGAAAAATTCAAAGCAGGTTATTTGCCGAAATGCGGCGAACCTCCGCTAAGATACATGAGAAAAGCCGAGGTTCACGTTCAGCTTAAGCCGGGAATGTTCGGTGTTAGAGTCAGGATAATGCCTCCTGATGCGCAGTTTCCAGACAAGATCAAAATAGCTGAGGCTGTGCCTCTGGAAGAAGAAGCAACAGAGAAGAAGATTGAACCTGCAGCTCCAGAAGCAAACACCGATGACCAGAAGGAGGAAGGGGAATAGGTGCCGATACTGCGGGTTAAAGAAATACGGGACATGCCTTCTGAAGAACGGACTAAGAAGCTGGGCGAACTCAGAACAGAGCTTCTTAGATTAAGAACCATGGTCAGAGCAGGTGGCACGATTGAGAATCCAGCCAGAATCAAGAATTTGCGCAAGGCAATCGCACGGGTTCTGACAATCGAAAAAGAACATGAGCTTGGACGGGTCAAAACAAAGAAACCAGAGAAGGAACCAGGGAAGAAAACGAAGAGGACGGCGAAGAAGACAGAGAAGAAGGAGAAGAAGAAATGAAGGTGACTCCCGAAATAGTTCGCCACGAATTCATCGGAACCAAGGGGAAAGTAGTTAAGAGCACACATTCAGGCATTGTGGGATTTTCTGGCAGGATTGTGGACGAAACACGAAACACCTTCAGACTCCAAGATGGATGCGAAAGAAAGACCATAGCCAAGAACTTCGCTACCTTTCATTTCAGTTTTCCTGATGGTACAATAGTTGAGATTGATGGCAAGCTGCTCGCAGGGAGACCTGAAGACCGCATCAAGAAAAACATTAGGAGACTGTGGTAATGTCGCTTACTTTCAAGAAGCCCAAGAAAACCTGTAAGGACAGGAACTGTCCTTTCCACGGTGATCTTCCAACCCGGGGCCATGTGCTGGAAGGGGTCGTGGTCAGCGCAAGGATGGACAAAACGGTAATTGTTGAGCGCGACTATCTTCAATACGTTCCGAAATTCATGAGATACGAGAGAAGGCACAGCCACATTGCCTCCCATAATCCTCCATGCATGGAGGCAAAAGAAGGAGACCGCGTAACAATAGCAGAATGTCGCCCCATAAGTAAGACAGTGTCGTTTGTTGTTGTTGAAAGGACTGGAGAGGGCTGAAATGGCGGCAAAAGCGAAACACAGAGCTTTGGTTGCAAGAGGGATGATTGGACAAGGACCCAAAATCGCAAGAGGGTTGGTGCCTGGGTCCATGCTGAGATGCGCTGACAACAGTGGGGCCAGAATGCTGCGCATGGTGCAGGTTTTCGGCTATAAGGGAAGGTTGCGGCGATATCCATCTGCCGCGGTGGGCGACAAAATAACTCTTTCTGTCAGACGAGGAACACCTGACATGAGGAAGAAGATGTTTCAAGGAGTAATCGTAAGACAGAGAAGACCGTACAGAAGAGTTGACGGCATCTGGGTTCAGTTTGAAGACAATGCAGCAGTCATAATCACTCCAGAAGGAGAAATGAAGGGTTCAGAAATTCGTGGACCGGTGGCGAAAGAAGCTGCTGAAAGATGGCCAAGAATAGCAAGCGCAGCGAGTATAATAGTGTAGCAGGAGGATGAAGCATGCAAACATTTAAACCAACAGCAAAACCAAAAAAGCAGAGAAAAATGCTTTATCAAGCACCGGATCATATACGTCAGAAACTCTTTGCTGCGCATCTCTCTGCTGAGCTTCGGGCTTCACATGGAACAAAGTCCCTTCCAGTGAGAAGTGGTGACACTGTCCGCATTGTCCGGGGAGATCATAAGGGATTTGAAGGGAAAATTTCAAGAATAGATCGCAGCAGTTATAGAGTCTATGTTGAAGGACTTACGCGGGAAAAAGTGGATGGAACCGCAATATTCGTTCCAGTTCACCCTTCGAAGGTAGTAATCACCGGCTTGGTTCTTGACGACAAATGGCGAAAGAAGATCTTGGAAAGGAAGAGGCAAGCTCGCAGAAAAATGGAAGAGGCAGGCGCAAGACCCGCGGAGGAGATTATCAGACCTAGAGAAGAAGTGATTAAAGAAGCCGCAGACAAGAAGGCAGTCCCAAAGAAGAAACTAGGAGCAAAGAAGCCCAGAGTAAGAAAGGAGAAAACGGCCAAGAAGGCACCTGAGGAAAAGGCTGAGAAAGAAGCTGAGGTGGAGCAGAGGCCGAAAGCAAAGAAGCAGAGAGCAACGCGAAAAGTTGCCAAGAAAACTGGAGGAGCGTAGAATTGGGCAGCAAAGGAACATCTACGGGTCTGAAGCGTAAACCTGCACCTAGATTCTGGCCGATTCACAGGAAAGAATTCACTTGGGCAGTGAAACCGTCTTCTGGTCCTCACACTAGCAGAAATTGTTTGCCTCTGGCAATAGTCCTTCGTGATATTCTGGGTTTTGCCAAGACTAGGAAAGAAGCTAAAACAATAGTTGTGCAGGGGAAAATATGCGTTGACGGGCAGGTTAGGCGGGATGACGGCTTCCCTGTAGGCTTGTTGGATGTGATTTCAGTGGCGGATGTTGACAAGAACTTCTGTGCGTTGCCATCCGCAAAGGGGCTAATTCTTCAACCGATTGTCGGGGAAGAAGCAAAATTCAAGTTATGCAGAATAGAAAACAAGAAAGTTGTTACAAATGGAAGCGTGCAGCTTAACCTTCATGACGGATCAAACACGTTCATCAAGGTCGCTGACCCGAAGAAACCCCAAGAGGATGTCTACGGGACACTTGACACTGTGAAGGTTAGTCTTCCGGAAAAACGGATTGTAGAGTCCATAAAGATGAAGGAGAAGGACTATGCGATCATAACGGGCGGAAAGAACGTTGGAAAGCATGGCAGCATAGTCGAAATCGAAAAAGCAGCGGGAAAGAAGCGCAGAAATGCCTTGGTGACAATCGAAGACAAGAAGGGCAATCGTTACCAAACAATCCTGAACTTTGTGTTTGCTGTAGGCGAAACGCAACCGTTGATATCTCTGTCGGAGGCAGCTTAGATTGTCTGAGGACGAAATCCGCAAGACATGGGAAGAAAGCCCCATGTTGAAACCGAAGATAGAGAAGGTTGTCGTCAACCTCTGCGTGGGAAAGTCAGGAGAACCGCTTGAGAAGGCAGCCAAAGTCTTGAAGGAATTGACAGGTCGAACCCCCTGCAAGAGAAAGGCCCAGCAAAGCATAAGAGATTTCGGAATAAGGATGGGAGAATCAATAGCAGTGGTTGTGACGCTTAGGAAACAAGATGCAGTCGAGTTTCTCAACAAGGTCTTGCCAGTGGTTGATAAGAAAATCGCCAAGAAAAGCTTTGATCACCAGGGCAACTTCTCATTTGGCATAAAGGAGCATATCGAAATTCAAGGAGTAAAATACGATCCTGAAGTGGGCATTTTCGGTATGGATATCTGCGTCTCCATGAGTCGTCCTGGGTACCGGGTCAAAAACAGGCGGAGAGAAAAGGCAAGAATCGGTTCAGAACACATTCTGACGCCAGAGGAATCCATGACTTTCGTCAAAGATACATTAGGAGTCGAAATAGTGTAAACTGGAGGGCATGGTGCATGGCCAAACAGAAACCTAAGAAAGAGAGAAAATATGGCAAGGGAACTAGACCATGTAGCAGATGTGGATCTTACGGACCCATAATTCGTCGCTACAATTTATATTTGTGCCGGCAATGCTTTAGGGAAGTGGCCAAGAAACTCGGGTTCAAGAAATATGAATGAAGAGGAAAACCATCATGGACACGTTGGCAAATGGTTTGACAACAATCGTCAACAACGAGATGCGCAACAAGCGCGAGTGCATAATCAGCCCAGCGTCTAAGCTGTTGGGCAGAGTGTTAAGAATCATGCAACTGAATGGTTACATAGGGGAATTCGAGTTTGTAGATGACGGCCGATCTGGAAAGTTCAAAATTCAGCTCCTAGGAAGAATCAACAAGTGTGGAGCCGTCAGACCAAGATATTCCGTCAGGGTAGACGAGTTTGAAGAATGGGAGAAGAAGATTCTTCCATCAAGAGAAGTAGGCACCATGGTAATTTCAACCCCAAAAGGAGTTCTATCTCACAGAGAAGCGAGAGAAAAACATCTTGGAGGCAAACTGTTAGCGTTCATATATTAAGGAACAGGGGTCTGTCAATGAGAGCTGTAGAGGTTTCAAAAATCATTCAAATCCCAGAAGACGTCGAGGTAACTCTCGAAGGAAGAAAAGTTACTGTCAAAGGTCCAAAAGGGACGCTGAGCCGCGACTTCCATCATGCCCCTGTGTCAATGGAAATCAATGATAAAACGGTGCGCATATGGGCCGAGTGGCCGAGAAAGAAGGAGGCAGCACTTGCGGGAACTATCTATTCTCACATTCAGAACATGGTTACGGGAGTCAGAAAGGGTTTCACGTACAAGCTCAAAATCGTCTTTTCTCACTTTCCGATCTCAGTCAAGATCAAGGACAAAACAGTTTTGATCGAAAACTTCACAGGAGAGCGGAATCCAAGAAAGGCTAAGATAGTGGGCAACGCCAAGGTCAAGGTTCAAAGCGAAGACATAATTGTTCAGGATTTGAACCTAGAAAGCGTGAGCCAGACGGCTGCAAACATTGAACAAGCCACCAAAGTGAAAAAGAAAGATCCCAGAGTCTTCTTGGACGGCATATACGTGTACGAACGAAGCGAGGCAATGGAAGAATGACACAGCAAGACCCGAGAGCTGCGAAGAAGGCACTGGAACTGAGGAGACAGATGAAGCACAAGAAGCCGAATTTTGTCAGATCAGAAAGTTGGCGATACGTGCGCATTAAGGAGAACTGGCGCAGACCACGAGGTCTGGATCACAAGATGCGCATCAAGTATGACGGATGGCCGCCCGGCGTAAGCGTTGGATACGGAGGACCAAAAGGCACTAGGGGTCTTCACCCTTCTGGCTACAGAGAAGTTCTAGCTTACAACGTTGAGGGGCTAAAAGGGATTGACCCTAAAACCCAAGCTATACGCATTGGACATACGGTCGGTAAAAGAAAAAGGGCAAAGATCATTGTCGAAGCAAAAAAGAAGAGGATCACAGTCTTAAACGCCAAAGAAGTGATTCAAAAAGAAGAAGGATTAACTGAAGAGAAGCTTGAGGAAGAACAGGAAAAAACGGAGGCGGTTCAACCGTCAAAACCGGAGCCAAGACAAGGCAAAACTAAGAAACGCAAGGAGGAGAAGAGAGAACAATGACTGACCTCAAGACTCAGCGACGTCTAGCAGCACAAATACTGAAAGCTGGCCAGAACCGCGTTTGGATAGACCCTGAAAGAACTGATGATGCTGAAGCGGCTATAACGAGAGAAGAAGTAAGAAAACTAATCCATGAAGGTGTCATCAAGTCAAAGCCAGAAAAAGGAGTAAGCCGGGCAAGAGCGCGAGTTTTACATGAGAAGAAGAAGAAGGGGCGACGAAGTGGAATGGGCAGCAAGACAGGATCACCTCACGCAAGAATCTCCAAGAAAGAGGCGTGGATGAGCAAGATCCGAGCCTTGAGAAAGAGGTTAAGAAAGCTGAAGGACAGAAAAACCGTCACCGAGACCGTGTATCGGGAACTGTACACAATGGCAAGCAGTGGAAGATTCAGTTCTGTCGGTGACCTAGAGCGCTATTTGAAGGCGCACGAGATACGGAGGAAACCTTAGATGGCAAGAGATTCACGCTACTGCACTCCATACAGGCGAAGGAGGGAAGGCAAGACAGACTACCATACTAGAAAAGCCTTCATAATTTCTGGAAGGCCAAGAGTGGTGGTTCGCAGCTCTCTCAAGAACGTGACTGCTCAAATAGTTGCAGCCAAACCTGAAGGAGACAAAGTTCTAGTCTCAGCTCACAGCCGCGAACTATCAAAGAACTATGGATGGAAAGTTACTGGAGGAAACCTGCCCGCAGCTTACTTGACAGGGTTCCTATGTGGGATCAAAGCCAAGGCAGAGGGGATAGAAGAAGCAATTGCCGACTTGGGTTTGCATTCACCTTCCAAGGGTGCAAAAGTTTTCGCTGTACTGAAAGGAGTTCTCGATGCTGGAGTAAACGTACCAGTTAGCGAAGAGAAACTGCCTGATGGAAAACGGTTGAAAGGCGAGCATATTGCGGAGTATGCAAAGAGCTTAGCCTCTAACCCAGAGGAGTATAAGGCGAGATTCTCCAAATATCTCGAACAGAAGCTTCCTCCAGAGGGTATCTCGGAGAAGTTTGTTGAAGCTAAGAAAGAGATTTTAGCCGCATTTAAAAGTGGGGGCAAAAAGGCTTGAGAAGGGCAGGTCGTCGAAGGTACAACAAAAGAGAGTCTACAGAGGACATGGAGCATTGGGTTCCAAGAACCCGCATTGGAAAGATGATACAGGAAGGCAAGATTACATCGATTGAAGAGGTTTTCATGGGCGGCTATCAACTGCGTGAGCCACAAGTTGTTGACGCTTTGCTTCCAGACCTGCAAGAGGAAGTCATAAACGTCAACCTTGTTCAAAAACAAACAGACGCTGGCGAAAAGTCAAGGTTCAAGGCGATAGTTGCTGTTGGGAATAGAGACGGCTACATAGGCATGGGGTTTGGAAAAGCAAGCCAAGTTCGAAATGCCATAGAAAAAGCTGCCGCAGACGCACGTCTAAAGATTGTACCGTTGAGAAGGGGGTGCGGAAGTTGGGAATGTGGTTGCGGAAAACCGCATTCAATACCTTTCAAAATCGAGGGAAAATGCGGCAGCGTAAGAATCGATATCATTCCGGGACCGCGAGGTTTGGGTTTGGTTGCAAGTGAAGTTGCAAAAGTGATCTTGGGTCTCGCTGGGATAAAGGACTGTTGGACCCGAACTTATGGCTCAACTAGAACTGTTCCTTCATTCGCATGTGCTGTTTTTGACGCGTTGACGAAAACCTATAGACTCATAACACCAGCAGATTGGGTGACATAAGTGGCTGAAGAAGCAACGGGAAACAAAAGCATAGTAGTCGTGAGGATACGCGGAACGATCAGAGCCCGCAGAGAAGCAAGGGAAACCTTAAGATTGCTTCACTTGACGCGCAACAACTATGCCGCGCTGATTGACAATCGCCCCTCATTCAGTGGGATGCTGAAAGCGGCCCGAGGCTACGTCACTTGGGGCGAAGCTTCCCAAGAAAGCGTAAGCATGTTGATAAAGAAAAGAGGAAGGCTGTTGGGTAACAGGAAGCTTACAGGAGAATATCTACAGAAAAATGGCTTCAAGACAATAGAAGAACTTGCAGAAGCAGTATTCGCATGCCGCATCGAATACTGGAAGCTGCCGAACATTCAACCGGCTTTTAGGTTGCGTCCTCCAACAAAAGGATTCAAAAGAAACATAAAAAAAGGCTACGGAGCAGATGGTGAACTCGGATATCGAAGCCAAAAAATCAACGAACTGATAAAGCGGATGGTTTAGAACCCAGTTTTTGACACCTTTTTTGGCGATACATTTTATAGCCACTTTCTGAATGCCATTGTATTCTAGGGGGAAAGGAAGGGTTGAGCGCGAAATGGCGTAGGAGAAGAAATCCAAGATGGTTCAACGTTTTCAAAGCCTTCAGTTGTGCCAAAAACAAGAGAATCCCAATATCCCGCGCGAACGACTGGAAAATCAGAAGGCTGCACGCTAACAGATACGGAACGCCAAAAACCTATTCAGAAAGAAAAATGAGAGAGCCGGAGCCTCTCCTTGACATCCTAGAGGAAAGAAGCGAAATAATAGTTGTGGCTGAATTTGCTGGCTTCAATAAGGAAAATCTAAGAATCAACGCAGAAAGTCAACGGCTAACTTTGTGCGCTGAAGCCCTGAATCGCAAGTACTACAAAAGTTTAAATCTTCCTAAGAGAGTGATTCCAAGCACCATACGTACAACATACAAGAATGGTGTGCTTGAAATA
>CAYYXF010000018.1:0-17049 GCA_964475545.1 uncultured Candidatus Bathyarchaeia archaeon
GTGCGGGGGGTGGGATTTGAACCCACGAACCCCTGCGGGATAGGCTCCTGAAGCATCCGTGCACTTCCACTAGTGCTCTACGCCTTTGGCCATGCTTGGCGACCCCCGCAGCATTAATGCAATGATATGCGGAAATGTTTAAAAGTTGCTATACGCTTCTACATGAAAAAGGTGTAAACAATTGCCAACACACGGTTCACTTTCAAAAGCGGGCAAGGTTAGAGGTCAGACTCCTAAGATACAGGCTGTCGAAAAGAAAAGCCCAGCTCCAAGGGTCAGAAACAAGCGAAACTACGAAAAGAGAGTAATGCTGCAGAGAAAATCTGGACAAAACTGGGTCTAGAGAAGCTAGGTTTTTATTCTCTAAGGATCCAAACTGGAGAGCATGCCAGAAGCAACACTTGCAATTCTGAACGCTCACGTAGCAACTTTGAACCCTAAGCAGCCAACGGCAGAAGCGATAGCCATCTACGACGAAAATATGATCGCCGTAGGCTCTGACAAGCAAATCCGCAAATACGTAGGAAAAAAGACTAGAATAATCGATGCAATGAACAAGACCATTGTTCCAGGACTTAACGACTGCCACGTTCACATGACTGGATTTGGACAGTATCTTCAAACCTTGGAACTCAGAGAGGTCAAATCGATAAAACAGCTTCAAACTAGGCTCCGCGAATATGCTAAGAAGAATTCTGAAAAAGGCTGGATCCTGGGAGGACGATGGGATCAAGAGAAATTCAGCGAGAAACGATACCCAACCCGCCATGACTTGGACGCTGCAGTTTCAGACAGACCTGTCTTCCTAATTCGCGTGTGCGGGCACGTAGGAGTCGTTAACAGCAAAGCATTACAAATGGCTCGCATAACAAAGGAAACAAACATTCAAGGCGGGAAAGCAGACTTAGACGCCAAGACCGGCGAACCTAATGGACTACTGTGCGAAAACGCGTTGGAACTGGTTTGGAAGGCTGTTCCTAAACCAGACAAGAAGGAGCTTGAAAAGGCTTGCATTCTAGCCTGCAAGAAAGCTGTTGAAGCCGGGCTCACATGTGTGCATTGGATCATAGGATCTAAACAAGAAATAAGCATTATACACAAACTCTGTTCCAATGGAAAGCTACCGTTGAGAGTTCGTCTGGGAATCCCGATTGAGTTCCTAGACTCGTTGACAAGTCTCGGATTGCCAACAGGCTTCGGAAGTGACATGGTAAAAATAGGCTTTGTCAAAATCTTGGCCGACGGCTCTCTAGGAGGACACACAGCCGCCCTAAAAGAACCCTATTCCGACAAGCCCGAAACACGGGGTATGATGTTGTACACAGAAAGAGAGCTAGACCGGCTTATACTCCAGTCTCACAAAGCTGGTCTACAATTGGCTGTTCACGCCATAGGCGATTACGCTGCAGAGACCGTCTTGAATTCTTTTGAAAAAGCCCTAAGAAAACATCCATCCAAGAATCACAGACACAGGGTTGAGCATTGCTCGGTTCTCAATCCGCAACTAATCGAAAGAATGAAGCATATAGGGTTACTAGCTTCTGTTCAACCACATTTCGCCGTATCAGACTTCTGGGTCGTTGACCGCGTGGGCAAGACTCGTGCCCGTTGGGTCTATCCATTCAAGACGCTTATGCATAAAGGCTTGAAGGTCATCTCCGGTTCAGACTGCCCCGTAGAACCCATAAATCCCATTCTAGGCATTTGGGCAGCTGTGGCGAGGAAAGGCTTTCCAGAGGGCTTAACGGTTGAAGAAGCCTTGAAGACATACACTGTGAACGCTGCTTATGCTTCGTTTGATGAGGGAAAGAGAGGAACAATCGAGGCTGGAAAGCTTGCTGATCTAACGATCTTGTCAGCCGACCCGCACAAGGTTTTGCCAGATGACATCAGGTCGATCAAGGTAGAGACGACGATAGCCAACGGGAAAGTCGTCTATGCTAAGAAGCATGTGAAGAAGAATCAGTAGCCATTTTGGCCTCAGCTTTTCTGAAGAACATGAAGTACAGTGAGCTGGCTATGAAATAAGTCACAGTCGTGAAGAGAAAGGGCGTGAAGAAGTCACTCCCCGTCATCATTATGCCTGATATTGACACCGTTATTCCCCTTGGAATGTTGTCCGCCATGACCATCAAACCATTCGTTGTGGCACGCTCCGTCGGGGTCACCAATTCCATCTGCAATGCCGTCCCTATCGGACCCGCCATGTTCATCAAAGCGTTCCGTGCAATGTATGCAGTAGCTGCCCACGTCAAGCTTGGAGACAGCGTTGTAAGCATTATGAAGGGCATCGAAAGATATTCGCACAACGCGACACTCTTAGCCTTCGTTAGCCTTCTTGATAGCGCAGGAGCTACCAAAGTGCCTATGCCCAGTGTTACGTTGCTCAGTGAGGACATGATACCTATCTCCGCTTGAGTGGCAAAAAATCTGTTTTTGAAAAACACGTTGAACAGCGGCACTATGAACCCTGCACCGAAGCCTATTATGGCGGTTGGTATCATGAATTTGATTATTGTCCTTGAGCTTTTGACGTTTCGCAGGCTCAAAAGATCAACCATTTTCTGCTTCTGCAACTTCTTGCTCTCTCTTACGAAAAGGATAGGAAAAACAGCAGAGAGTGACAGAACAACCGATATTGCTAACGACACTCGGTATCCAGTTGCTGAACCATCAGCGCCCGTAGGCAATCCTAATGTTGCATTGAATAAGTCAGGCATCACGCCACCGATGTAGCTACCAACAACGCCCATAACTATCATTAAGGTCCAACTAAAACTGAACAAGTGAGTACGCTCCTTCGGAGTGCTGTTCTCAGCCATGAAAGGCGCTGATGCAACCCATGACAACGTGCCGATTAGGCCCGAAGCAAAACTCGCGACGAGAAGAACAGTCGGCTGCAATATCCAAATCTGAAGAGGATTGATCAGACTTGCCATGATCCCAATCAGAATAGTCCTTTTGGAGCCTATGCGCTCACAGAGCAAACCTGCTGGCAACGCAACAAGACCCGTAGCAATAATGCTTGCCGTCGAAATGTTCCCTATGAAGTCCATTTGAAAATTCACTGAGCGCAAATTAAGGTAGTAGTAGAATATCACTGCCCAGATTCCAGAACCTAAGCCCTGCAAAATTATGGCCATCAGATAAAGCTTGGCATTGCGGCTGAGCATGCTAAAACCTTGAACATAGTGTCGGAGTCCAGAGGGAGGCTGCAACGAGTTTCCACCAAGGAGACTCGTTACCTTAGGACAATTTAGAGATAAATACCTTCTGAAAACCGAACGAGTTTATTTCTATGTCCAAGCAACTGTATCGTGGTTGAATGTGGCTTGAGCACGAAAGCTGCACTGAGGGAAATCGTTGAGACGCTGCTCTGCACGGCTGAACCCACAAGCAACGACGTTAGTCGGCTGAAAATCCACGTGGCCAAAAAGTATCACCTAGCAAAGATGCCCTCAAACTCTGAAATAATAAGCATACTTCAAACCAGAGAAAGAGCCAAACTGCTCCCACTCCTACGAAGGAAAGCCACGCGCACAATCTCAGGAGTCACAATAGTAGCTGCAATGACACAGCCCTACCCGTGTCCACAGCCTGAACCATGCGCTTACTGCCCGGGTGGACCGACGTTGGGCGTCCCTCAGAGCTACACTGGCTTTGAGCCAGCTGCTATGAGGGGCATACAGAACAACTTTGACCCATACATGCAGGTCAAACATCGAACTGAGCAGCTCAAGGCGATAGGACACAAGGTTGATAAGATCGAATTAATCATCATGGGCGGCACGTTCCCAGCTACCCCGATTGACTATCAAAAATGGTTCGTTCAACGTTGCTTGGATGCGATCACTGGCAAGAAATCGGCGAATCTTGAAGTGGCAAAGAAGAATGCAGAGATGTCCAGAATCAGAAATGTTGGCATAACTGTTGAAACGAGGCCAGATTGGGCCAAAGAGACTCACGTAGACCAAATGCTTAACATGGGCGTGACACGCGTCGAACTCGGCGTGCAAAACCCAAATGACACTATCTACCGCTTAGTAGGCCGAAAACACACTGTGCAAGATGTTGTCGAAGCCACACGCATAATGAAAGACGCTGGACTTAAAATAGCGTACCATCTAATGCCCGGAATGCCCGGTTCGAATGCGCAAAAGGATCTAAAAGCTTTCAACACCATTTTCTCAAGTCCAGACTACAAGCCAGATATGATAAAGATCTATCCTTGCCTAGTTTTGGAAGGCACAAAAGCGTATGAATGGTATTCCGAAGGCAAATACAAACCATACTCAACCGAAGAAGCTGCAAGCCTAATTGCGGAAATCAAGAAGATCGTTCCGCCATGGATACGCATAATGCGCGTCCAGCGTGATATCCCTGCGAAGCTTATCGTTGCAGGAGTCAAACGGAGCGACCTGCGCGAAGTGGTCCGGCAGAAACTAACGCAGCAAGGACTCAGATGCAGGTGCATACGTTGCAGAGAGGTAGGGCATAGCACGATCACGACCAAAGCGAAGGTAAACCCCGAAGATATCAAGGTTGTCACCACAAAATATGAAGCATCCAAGGGGGAAGAGATCTTCGTCTCAGCAGAAGACCCTCAAAATGACCTGCTGATCGGTTACCTGAGACTTCGCTTCCCCTCTAAGGAAGCGCACAGACCAGAAATAAGAGCGGAACCATGCTCCATAATTCGCGAGCTTCACATCTATGGACCAGTAGTGCCAGTAGGCAAACACTCGACCAAGGCTTGGCAGCACAAAGGCTATGGAGGCATACTACTAGCCGAGGCTGAGCGCATAACAAAAGAGGATTATAATTTAAAGAAGATCCTTGTCATAAGTGCTCTCGGAACCAAGCTGTACTATATGCGGTTTGGCTATCAATATGATGGCGTTTACATGTCGAAAATGTTGGAGAATTGAAAATGAGCGGAAAAGAGAGTTCCGGCTACAGCGGAGATGCATTGGAAATCCTGAAGAAAGCTGGAGCTGAGATAGGCGATAGGATCCGGGTTTCGAAGAAGGGAAAAGCCTACGAAGGAATACTCATTCCGAGATCCGAATACGGCGACGAAAAACACGTTGTCATAAAATTAAAAAGCGGCTACAACATCGGGATACGCATAACAGCCGATACACAGATCGACAAGATAGGCGCAGGAACCAAACCAGCATTTACTCCGCCTCCACTTCCGAACCAAAACCCAAAGCTGCCGCAAGTAGCCATAATAAGCACTGGCGGAACCATAGCCAGCCGAGTGGACTACAGGACAGGAGCCGTGCGACCAGCTCTCTCAGCTAGCGATCTGTATAGCGTTGTTCCAGAACTAGCAGACATAGCCCGCATAGATACACAGATACTTTTCAGCCTTTTCAGCGAAAACATAACGCCCAAGCATTGGACGGAAATCTCCAACGCAGTTGCTCAGCAGATAAATAGAGGCGTTGACGGCGTCGTTATCGCGCACGGAACAGACACCATGGGCTACACGGCTGCTGCCCTAAGCTTCGCCTTACAAAACCTGCCAGTTCCCATCGTGCTCGTGGGCTCGCAGCGCTCGGCAGACCGCCCGAGCTCAGATGCCGCGACAAATCTCATAGGCGCAGTAACTGCAGCAACCAAAGCTCCTTTCGCCGAGGTGACAGTTGCCTTTCACGAAACACCCTCCGACACGACCATAGTGCTTCACAGAGGAACAAAGGTTAGAAAGTGCCACACAAGCAGAAGAGACACATTCAAATCTGTGAATTCCTCACCCTTGGCCAAGATAACAGACCAGAAAATAGCCATGCTAACCAAAGACTACAGGAAGCGCGATCCTGCCAGAAAGCTTGTTTTGAAACCAGAATTCGAAGACAAAATAGCTTTGCTGAAATTCCATCCAGGCATGAGCCCTTCTGTCCTAGACTGGCATGTTGAGAAAGGTTTCAAGGGCATAATCCTTGAAGGAACAGGATTAGGGCATGTTAGCAAGTACCTTTTTGAAGCCATACAGAACGCTGCTGAACACAATGTGCTAGTTGCCATGGCATCTCAGTGTATCTGGGGACGCGTAAACATGAACGTCTACGATACAGGACGCGATCTGCTCACTCTAGGAGTGGTTCCCTTAGAAGACATGATTCCCGAAACGGCACTTGTCAAGCTTATGTGGGTCTTCGGACAAACAAAGGACGCTGAAGAGGCAAAGAAACTCCTTAGAACGAACATTGCAGGCGAGTTTTCACCTCGAACCCTTCTAGACAGAATAGGCAGCGAATATGGAGGCTGCGACGATGTCGGAAGTTAACTATGAAGAGATAGGATTAAAAGTTGGGTTGGAAATCCACCAGCAACTTGATACCTCTGCGAAGCTCTTCTGCAAATGTAAGCCGGAACTCTTCAAAGAAGAGCCAGAAATCACTTTCCTGCGCCGACTCAGACCTACACAAAGCGAATTAGGCCAAATAGACTCAGCGGCCTATTTTGAATTCCAGAAAGGAGTGAAAATCCGCTACGAAGCAAACAGTGAAACCTCGTGTCTTGTCGAGATGGACGAGGAACCTCCTCATCCGCTAAACATAGAAGCAGTCGAAGCCGTCTTGACGGCAGCCCTCATGATGGGATCTGAACCTGTTGATGAGATTCATGTGATGCGCAAGACCGTAATTGACGGCTCGAACACGACAGGCTTCCAAAGAACGTCTGTAATTGCATTGAATGGCAAGATACAAGTGGGACAGAAAACGATTCCGATGGAGCATGTAAGCCTCGAGGAGGATGCAGCAAGAAAAACGGGGGATGAAGAAGGCAACATCATACGTTATCGTATTGACCGTTTAGGCATTCCGCTGATAGAGATTGCAACCGCACCAGTCATAAAATCGCCAAAAGAGGCAGGAGAAGTCGCATTCGCCATTGGAAGAATCCTGAGAGCTACAGGAAAAGCCAAGCGTGGACTGGGAACAATTCGCCAGGACCTGAACATATCAATTCCAAAAGGCACACTAATAGAGATCAAGGGAGTGCAAGAACTTGAACTCGTTCCTCTGGCAGTGGAGTATGAAGTCCAACGCCAACTGAATCTCATCAAAATAAGCGAAGAACTCAAGAAAAAAGCAGTACGAAAAGAAGAGATAGAAGAAGAGCTCTCCGATGTCACCGAGGTTTTCAGGCAGACGGGCTGCAAAGTCATCCGGAAGGCTCTTGAGAAGAAACAGCAAGTCTTGGCTCTGAAACTCCCTGGATTCAAGGGATTCCTGAAACGGGAACTGCTTCCTAACTTTCGCCTTGGAACAGAAATGGCCGATAGGGCACGATTCTGGGGAAGAGTAGGCGGCATATTTCACACTGACGAAATGCCAGCATACGGCGTTACAGCAGAAGAAATCGAGGAGATCAAGAAGATCGTTAAAGCCGAGGAACAAGATGCCATCGTGTTCGTAGCAGACAGACCAGATAACGCCAAAGATGCCTTGAAAGCAGTCGCTGAGAGAGCCCGGGAGGCATTAGAAGGTGTGCCCCAAGAAACTCGGGCAGCGAACCCTGATGGAACGACGAAATACATGAGACCAAGACCAGGAGCAGCAAGAATGTACCCGGAGACTGATATTCCGCCGATACAGGTGACCGAAGACAGATTAAGAGAGATTGGCTCCCACCTGCCAGAGCTTCCAGAGCAAAAGCTGGAAAGGATAACAGAAAAATTCAAGCTGAATCAGAAATTGGCCAAACAAATCCTTGATTCTGAACATGGCGAACTGTTTGAAACAATAGTCAAAGAAAGCGGCGTTTCGCCCACAACGGTTGCCGTATTCCTGACTGAAACGCTGAAGGCCCTGAAACGCGACGGCATCCAAGTGGAAGCATTTTCCGAGAGTCAGATGCGAGAGATCTTCAAATACATAAGCTCAGGAAAACTGATGAAAGAGTCCATTTCAGACGTCATCATTTGGCTCTCAAAAAACGAGGACAAAAGCCTGCAGGAAGCAATCAGCAGTCTAGGCTTCAAAGCAGTATCTGAACATGAAGTAGAGACTGTGATTGAAAAAGCCATCGCAAACAACAGAAAGCTCATTCAGGAACGAGGCGAATCAAGCTTCAGCATCCTCATGGGCATCATCATGAAAGACTTAAGAGGGAAGATAGATCCTGCCCAAGCAAGCGAAATATTAAAGGAAAAGCTGAAGGCAACTTTGCAGTGATTTGTTCTCATCTGTAACCTTTGATTGTGACCATGGGGGGTTCGAGCGGTCTGATGCTTTCGCCGCAGTACGGACACAAGTTGAACTCGGGCATCAAAGGCTTACCGCATGCCCGACAGATTTTTGACGATATGACGCTGTCTTGGATTGTTCTGAATTCTCTCCGCAAACTGCCCACATCAGTTTTAATACTGTCAATGGTCTCTTTCAACGGCTGTATCTCTCTCGCTTCTGTCCTCACGTTATAGATCAGATCCTTGACTTGAGACAGAGTCTCACTGCTGGCCTCTATCGTTTCAAACATTGCATCAAGAACCTCACTCTTACCCTCTAGCAGCTGAGTTTCAACAGCGGTATGTGCCTTGGCATCGGAGAGTATTTTGTTCAGGAAGGTCTCCACAGGATTCTCAAAGGCTATTCCGCAAGTGATTCCCCAAAGAATCAATGCCGCAACTATGGTTATCCAAAAATACGCGGATGGCCCTATAGCCTGCAGCTTCTCGCCCACGAACGGATATAATTGAAGAAGCTTGGCAGAGTTCCCGAAGAACAGAGCAGAGATTGCGTCGAGCAGATGCAGCATGGCTATGAAGGTTAATGAACTGAAAACCCATACGGACAGTCCCTTGCGAGTCAAACACATTCCTCTTGTTGCGCAAGATCACAATGTATTATGATAGTAGTGTATCGTAATATTTAATACGATATTCCCATCTCGGAATATATCAAAATACGTAAATCCTAAAAGGAAACACTTTCATTCTATACCGTGGGATATCATTGCAAGGCAAAACCATGAAAGAAACACAGGGCAACTTCGCCTTGAAAGTTAAGATAGGCGAATACGAAGTCGAAATCAATGGAACCCGTGAGGAAGTTCTGAAAACAGTTGAGGAACTTCCGACAGTCATCGCAAGTGTTAGCAAGGCTTTTGAAAACGCGAGACCCAAAAAAGTGGCCACTCTGACCGTCAAAACAGAAGCTTCGAAACAGGAGGCACATAACAAGAATTACCCAAAGATTTCCCCAACAGAAGACTGCGAAGAAGCTGTCATAAGGATTCTTCAAACTGATTGGGGAAAATGGCGACCGCGCACAATTGACGAAATGAAAGAAGCTTTGCAGGCTAATGGACACGACCATGCCGGACGCCCCTTGACAGCAGCACTTGGCGGCCTTGTCAAAAAAGGAAAAATCAGAAGATGGAACACAGATGCAGGCTTCGTCTACATCCTCGCTGAAAAAGAATCCTTGGGCGCGAGAGGAGAAGTAAGATGAAGAAGATAGAGGTTAGAATTAAAACTCCATTTGGCGAAATACTGCTCGAAGGCGAAAACCACCAAGAGATCTTGGACATGCTATCCGCCTTCCCACAGGATTTCATGGAAAAAGTCTCGAATTTCATTTCAAGCCGTGTCATCCCGTCTGGAGCTCAGCTCAAAGGCATCATTGAATCAACCACAGAAGGCCCTGTCATCATAGGCCGAGAGAACCTCACACACTATGAGGCAATAGGCTTAACGCTTTATGCCTCGCAAGAGAAGAAGAACACGGCAGCGCACATGACGAAGCTCCTAGAATCAAGCGGAATAAAGTGCATGGTTCCGGCTCGCTTGAACGAAATGACCAAGAGGGGACAAGTTTTCAAGCCAGACCCCAACAGGCCAGAGTTCAAACTGACAATGCAAGGCGAAAGATGGGTAGAAGATGACGTACTAGCCAGACTTAGAGGTAAGATGGCTTGACCGGCGAAGCCGATAAGCTAACAGTTCAAATCAAATACAAAGACCTCGAAAAAACCTTCTCCGGCAACATAGAGGAAGTCTGGCTGTCTATCAACAGGTTCTTTTCGGAGTTCCTTCCTTCTTTTGAGATTGCGAGCAAGTTGACTTTGAAAGTTGATCTGCAAAAGCTCGCAAAAGATTGCGAAGGCATAATTGCTTTCTCACAAGAAGGCCCAAGCATACTAGTTTCGAGAAGCAAGCTGACCGACAACGAAACTCTGTCTCTGTGGCTACTGGCAACCTACGCAGGCTGCCGATTGGGAATATTGAAGAATGATGCTGTGTCAAAGGAGGAACTTCAAGCCAAGCTTGGGAAAAACGCAAAAATAACAAGCACACGACTGGGCGAGCTTCTGAAAAACGAAACGGCCACAAAGACTGCAGAGGAAAAGTACAGAATTACAACCTTCGGCATTGCTCAAATTCAAAAAGACACGCTTCCAAAGATTAGGGCAAGAATAGGGATCTAGACAACCTCTCTTCAGAGTATTCATAGTCGACTGCAATTTCATTGCAGCATCCGCTAGGCAGTTGCTTCCAGTTGCATTATTGCTTCTTTAACCATTGCAAGAGAGGTGACAGCCCTGTCTGGCGTGGCGTGTTCCAGCTTTAAGTTGCCAAGGCTTCTTGAAAGAGATACAAGCGATGTGGGATCAGACTCTGCCAATTTGTCTCGACCTGCATCACCTGAAAGATGTATTGCTTTGAAACCCGCGTTCTTGGCACCCCACACGTCAGCCTTCAAGTTATCGCCCACATGGACAACCTCTTTCGGCTCTGACTTCAATCTCAGGGCAGCAATATGAAATATCCTCGGATCAGGCTTGCGGACTCGCACTTCATCCGAAAAAATCATCAGATCAAAATACTCAGTTGCTCCCTCTTTGTCAAGAAGTCTCCGCAACTCGGTGCCAGGTGTCAGACCAGTATTACATATAATCCCGATGAATTTGCCCTGATTCTTTAGCCATTGCAGCACTTCAAGAGCGTCGGGATTCAAGTGAGGTGGAACCTCGAAAATAGGCAAAACATAGGCCATGCTCAACTCGTCTATCAATTCCTCTTTCAGAACAGACCCACCTATTGATGCATACTTGACAAATAGCCGAATTTGGTCGAGATGAGTAATATCTTTATTCTTGTCCCAGACTTTCAGCAGAGAAGAAATCGTTTCTTTCAAGGTCTCCTCTACTTGCCCAACAGAGAGTCTCAGGCCAAATTTGTTCAATGCTTGTGCAAGGTTTCTACATCGAGCAGCCGTTCTCAACGAGCTAGCGCCATCCCTTTCGAAAAGCAAAGTCTCCCAAAGATCAAAGGTCACTGCTTTAACATATGATTTCTCCGATTTCAAGGCGATATCGCCACGCAATACATGTTGTTTCCCACCACTTGTCCACCTTGATTCTCATGAATATTTAGAGCATCACGGTGGCCTCTTCTGTGCATATTGGTATCTGCGCGGTCTTCCCTCTCTAGATAATATTCCATCCTTAACCAAGTCTATTAGCGCGTGAGCCACGGCCGTCCGATCATAGTGAAACCCTCGCCTCGCTAACTCGCTGTGGACTTCGCCTAAGCCTTTGGCAACTGAAAACCATCCTTCGTTCCAAAGCTTCTGGATTATGCCTTTGCACGTTTCGGCTCGGGGTGGCGATGCGGTTCTTTCGGCTATTATTTGCGCTTCTTTGAGTTTCTCAGTTACTGTAGAAAGGATCTTGTCGACCGTAGTTTGCAGTTGGTCTTCTTGGCACTCTATCTCGAATTCAACCTCTCCTATTTTCATTTTCACGCGTATTGGGGGTTTGGTTTCCTTCTCTGTCAATGTTTCACCTTGTTGCTATTGTATTGTGCATCTTGTTCATGCACAACACTTAAATATCTCTTGCCATAAATGTTGGCTATTGGTGAATCATGGTGATTGAGCAATACACTATTGCAGCAACACCGAAATATAACTTTCCACAGCCCAACATAGACACAGCATTACCACAACGCTTCATAGAACAAAGCATAAACTCCCTCAAATACGTACAAAATCAGCCTTTTCAACTAAATCAACAACCCTTTCAACAAGCCACCAACATGGAACTGAATCCACAAACATTCCAGCTCAGAATGCAGCCGATAATCCTAAAACCAAACCATGAAGAAACCCAAATCGCAGCATGCGACACATCAACCCTAAAGATCGGTGAAACAAGCACAGGCATGCTGATAGCAGTCAGAGGTGCAAACGTCTGGAAACAAAACAAGAGCTACAAGTACACAAGACTCGGGCCCTTCATTTTCCACATAACAGAAGAAAACAAGAGCGAAGTCTACAACATGCTAGAACGAGCATACTTCACTTCCACGCATAAACAAAGCCATCTCTACTTCGTCAATCTTCTGCAAAGCCCGACACGCATAGCGAGTCTACTTGAAAGATGGCTGCAGGCAACGTTAGCAGGAACAATGAATGATGGAGTTGTTCTCTTTGATGGTTCACTAACCGCTGGAATACCCGACACACCAATTGAGCGCTTGAAGGAGATCTTGATGAATGCGAGAAAATGCGGAAACGTCGTAATGGCTTTCTCAAAGATAACAAGCCTTCGAATCAACGGCTACCTAATAACCGACATGCCTCTTCAACAGAGAAACCCACACTTGCTCGAAACAATCGGTTTGAGACCCAAGCCTCCAATCGTTTTGCTTGGAGACGTTTATGTTGCCAGGCTATCCCATGGAAGCTATGCCTTCAGACTGGACATCGACAAGGAGAATTCTAACGACCAGAGAATTGAAGCGGTTGGAAGACTTCTTGGAAATGACATACTTACCCAAGGTTATCCTGAAACCCTGAGGTTGGCGCACATTCTGTGCACTTTCACGGCAAACGAGGTCATAGCGATGCAGCATTTCATTGCCCGCAAGTGCGGGCTCAAGATCATCAATAGACCAGACATGCACAGACTTCTATTCGGCCCATTTGGAAGAGGTGAATCCTGCTCATGAAGCTGTACAAGAAAGAAGGCAACATTCTGCAGATTCTAAGTTTTCCAAACGAAACAGTAGAGAAAGGCGACTACTTGCTTGTTGAGGATGCAGAAGCAGGAAAGGCGCTAATCGCGCAGGTGATTGATGTGCAGTTCGCTAGCATCCCAGGTGTTCTCGAAGAGCTGCTTCGCAGTCTGCCGGATGGCGGGGAACTCGTGCATGGCGAGGATTTTGACCCGCTGGAGATTGCGCCTCACATTACATTCATTCAAGATGCCAGTTTGCTTGTGTGCAAAATCCGTGCGACTGTAGAAAATGAGAATCTGAGTCCAAGCAGCTCATGGCTTCCATCGCGGTCCCAATCAACGATAAAGAAGCTCGCGATTCCAACGCTGCTCAAACTTGCCAAAGTTGAAGGTAAGCTGCCGATAGTCCTAGGCGGGACGAAGGATTCCTCGTTTCTGACAATTGACGCGTCATGCCTAGACGGCAGGCTTAACATAATCACTGGAAAAAAGGAAACAGGCAAGTCTCACCTATCCAAACTTCTAATGGTCAACCTAGTTGGCTACAAGGCAACAGTTGCCGTTTTTGATTTGAACGGAGAATACGTAAGCCTGGGAATGACAAGCGACGGAAAAAGAAACGCCTACTATGATAAGATTCACGTCTTGGCACCCGGCCAGAACTTCAAAGTAGCCCTGAAGCAAGTGAACCTCCACGTCTTGCTGGGAATCCTCATCCATGCATTGCATTTGCCCGGAACGTCTGCACGCGAGTTCAGACGCATCTGGCAATCGTTGAAGGAAAGAGACATGCTCACCCTACACGAGCTAGGCGAAGCCATTCGCAACTGGAACTGCAACCAACACGTTCGCGACGCATTGTCTTCACGTTATCATGCATTGGTCAATTCTGGTTTTTTCACGGACAATGCTGCAGAAGCCACGCTGTTGGAGGACTGTCTCTTCAAAGCCAAGGAACAAGGCGGAGCCGTCATAGTGAACCTGCGAAACACTTCGACGATTGACCGCCAAATAGTTGTCGAATATGTGTTAGGGAAGCTTGTTGAACAGCTGACAAGCTGGAAGCTTAAGGCAACCTTTCTTTTCGCTGAGGAGGCCCACTTATACCTACGCGAAACCTACTGGGATGACATTGTCACTCGCATGAGGCATTTTGGAATCTTCACCACATTCATAACCAATCAACCAGACACCATAAAAGAAAACATCTACCGCCAAGCGGACAACATTTTCCTCTTCAACTTCACAAACGAACATGACCTAGACGTTGTTTCACGAGCTGCACGTGTTGACGCAGAGACCGTCAGATTAATCGCCAGAGACCTCCCACCGCACCATTGCCTCACGCTGGGCAGAGTCGTAAAAGATTTCCCGATGGTCGTCAAAGTCAAAGCCTTAGACGTCAGAACCATGGGAGAGACAAGACTCTTCTTCAACGACACGAATTGAAAGCTTCCAGCTTCTGCTTATTCCTCTGGAAAAACGCTTTGAAAGTCTTTGTCAAATCATACTTCTCCACTTCATCGAACGCAACCCACCTCAGCTCCTCAGCGTCACTTGAAGCCTTGAGTGTTCCACCCTTGAGTTTCACGAAATAATCTATTATGACGAAGTGATACTTTATCTCGCCATTTTCGTCTCTAGTCACGTTGTCGACAACGTCAATGTGCTCAGGCTTCTCAACCAGTAAGCCAGTCTCTTCGTGGACTTCTCTGATAACCGTCTCCTCGACGCTTTCGCCCAGTTCTACAAGCCCTCCAGGGATGCTCCACTTGCCTTTTCCAGGCTCGTTCTTCCTTTTTTCAAGCAGGATTTTGCCATTACAGATCAGAACGGCTCCGACGCCGACAAGTGGTTGTTTAGGGTAAAGTCTCTTCAAGTAAGAGCCTCTTGATGAGCCCATTTCTACTCATATCTTAAGGCTTCTACTGGTTTAAGCTTTGAAGCTCGCCAGGCTGGATAGAGTGCAAAGATCGCGCTAATCCCGACGCCGAAGACTAAGGCTGCTATCGCCACTTGAGGAGTTAGGGTAGGGGTTATCACCATTCCTGATGTGGCTGAAACTTGGTTTCTCAATCCTAGACCGCCTCCTCCGCCGAAGGCTATGGCGACGACGTTTGCTAGGACCCAACCTAAGACTATGCCCATGGAAGCACCTATCACGCCGATTATTACTGATTCACTCAGGAAAACCATAAGCACTGTTCGGCTTTTCATGCCTAATGCTTTCAGTATGCCAATTTCTCTTGTGCGCTCCATTAGCGAAACGATCATGATATTCATTATGCCTATGCCCGCCACTAGAAGCGAGATGGCGGCAATTCCAGCCAAGAAAAGCTCGATGATCGAGAAAACACTTGAGAGAATGCCTAACACTGCTGTTGCTGATATTACTGAGACTTCTTTGTTGAAAGCATTGCGTATCGCCTCAGAGACACTATCTATCGTTGCTTGGTCATCGCTTTTCAGCTTCACAATTATCGTATCACATTGATTGGTATCAAAGAAGCTCTGAGCCTGAGAAATTGGGATGTAAATACTAGTGTCTGATGGTCCACCGGCGCTGAAGCCTCCGATTTCTTTGAGAACAGCCGTGACGTGGCCGGTGTATGTCTCGTTTTTCAGTGGGCGCGCCGTTTGGTTGGGCCATTTGATTTCCACGGTGTCGCCCGCGCCACAGAGTAATGTCGTGTTCTTCCAGGGGTCGCTTACTCGTTTCCCAACTACAATCGTTTCGCTATCCGGATTTAGAGGCATGTCTCCACTTTCATTTGCAAAAGTGCTACTGTAAAGATTGGCGTATTTGGCGAAATCCACGCCCACTATGATAACAGAACGGGATCTGTTACCACTATCAACATAGCCTAGCTTCTGAATCGTAGCTATCGACATCTCTATATTATCAGTCAGATTGTCGATTGTCTGAGTGTCACTGACTAGTAATTTGAAGCTAGAGTCGCCTGTGCCCATTCCGCCCTGCGCGCCAAAACCGAAGCCTCCTCCAGTCGAGACAATCAGCGTGTCAGTGGCAAATCCTTTCTGAAGCTGCACAGTTATGGTATTCTGCAGGCCTTGGGTAATTGAAAGTAAGGCAACGATAGCCGCAATGCCGATAACTACCCCTAAGGTTGTTAAGCCCGCACGGAGTTTTCTCAGCCGTATCGCACTGAAAGAATAGGACAGAATATCCTGGGCTTTCAAATCAATTCACAATCTCCTGCACAATCGAACCATCAAACATCCGTACAATCTTCTTCGATTGACCAGCCAGACGTTGGTCATGAGTGACCATTATTACGGTCACAGCTTTCTCTTCGTTAAGGTTCTTAATCAGACTGATAATCTCGCCTGCAGCTTTGGAATCAATGTTTCCCGTGGGCTCATCCATCAGGAGAAACTTTGGATTGTTCGCCAAAGCCCTTGCAATGGCTACGCGTTGCTGTTCACCACCGCTTAATTCGGAGGGTTTATGATTCATTCTCTCCCCCAATCCAACTGTCCCCAGAAGATCTTTGGCACGCTTTCTTCTGTCGGGTTTGCTCAAACCTGCTATAGCCATTGGCAATTCAACATTCTCTCTTGCCGTAAACCTCGGAATCAGATTGAAGAACTGAAACACGAAGCCGATCCGGCGCCTAAGATCAGCCAGCTCACTGTCCTTGAGCGTGGAAATGTCAACGCCCTCAATCAGCATCCTCCCCTCTGTTGGCTTGTCCAGAGCTCCAATTAAGTTCAGGAGCGTGGATTTGCCGCTTCCGGAAGGCCCCAGAACAGAGAGGAAATCGCCATTCTCAACCCTCAAGTTAACGCCACGCAAGGCATCAACGGGAACTTTCCCAAGCATGTAGGTTTTCTTCAGGTTAACCGCTTCAACGATTCTTGTCACATGTGCCATCTGCTTTCCTCATTCGTATTTGCTTACTTACTCAAGTATCGCCATGAGAGCACTATGCCTATCGTCGCGACTACTAGTGCGAATATCCCAACGTATGCAAAGTCCGTCGCAACTTGCGCGAAGTCGGTTGTGCTATATATTAAGAGCTGTCTCACCGCATCTGTAGTGTATGTCAT
>CAYYXF010000019.1:0-7740 GCA_964475545.1 uncultured Candidatus Bathyarchaeia archaeon
AGATTTGAATTCGGAGAAGAGACAGGAAACAGAATCGTACTCTTCAATGTAACCGGAGAAAAGGGAACGGTTGGGTTTTGCAGGATTATGATTCCTCTCAGCCTCATGGGCCTTCCGTTTATAGTTCTCAGCACTGAGGGCGAGATAACTCCGTCCTTTCTGAGTGCTTCTAACGAGACAAACGTCTATCTGTATTTTAGGTGGACCCATAGCAGCCAAACAATCTCAATAGTTTCTTCAGAGGCACTACGCCTCTACAACGAGCTGCTTGCCAATTACACCAAGTTACTAGGTGATTTCTTTGGTTTGAACGCTACACATAACATCCTTCGGGAGAACTTCAACACTCTTTCAGATAGTCTAGCAGAGCTTATGAGTAGGTATCTTGCATTGAACGCCTCTTACTATGAGCATCTGCTGGACTATTCCAGGAGCGAGGAGAATATACGGAACCTAATGTATGTCTTTGCAGCCACGACCGCAGTCTTTCTGGTGACAACTATCTACCTGTCAAAACGTGCACACACGAGCAATAAACACAAAGCCATGGTCTTCAGTCAGAAAGAATAGCGCTTACTGAACTAGCTCTTTTCCCTTTCTAAATGCCCGCACATTTGTGCTTGCGACTTTTCTGTCTATCGTATCTCCTATGGATTTCTCTACAGCGTCATCACTTACTATGTTAGTCACCTTTTTTAAGGCACCAAGCATCAGCATGTTTGCATAAACTCTTGTTCCGAAGGTTTTTTCAGCGCTTTCTGTTGCAGGGATTTTGAACACTTTGGACTTTGTCTCTGGCTGTTTGACGTAGGTGCTGTCGATTATGAGTATGCCTTCCTCCTTCAAATCCTTCCTGAATTTGTCAAGGGCTTCCTGGTTCATTGCAACAAGGATGTCGCATCTCCTGACTGCTGGAAAACCGATTTTGCGGTCTGATACTATTACTTCGCTCTTGGCTATGCTCCCTCTGGCTTCGGCTCCATAGCTTTGCGTTTGAACAGCGTTTTTCCCGTCGTACGCAGCTGCTTTGCCCAATACTTGACCTGCGAGAACTACGCCTTGCCCTCCGAGTCCAGCGATTCTTATTTCAGTCTTCAACTCTTTTTTGCGCCTCCTCTATGGTTGTGTGCAATGTTTCGTCAAGTGTTGGTCTTTGCTTCTTTGCGAATTCGCCTACGACTATTTTTGCTTTCAGCTCTTCTTCACTCATTTTTTCAGCTTGTTCGGTCGTGATTGTGTTTTCCTTGAACCAATTTAGCATTTCACCTGCATCCTTGAATCCGGCTCTTCTTCCAAAAGCTGTTGGGCATTGGCTTATGACTTCGATGAATCTGAAGCCACGTGTTTTCAATGCTTCTTTTATGGATTCTTTAAGTTCGTTGATGTTTACAGTTGTCCAGCGTGTCACGTAGCAGGCTCCTGCAGCAACGGCTAATTTTGCAGCGTCCAATGGATGTTCGTAGCTTCCGTACGGAGTTGTGGTTGTTACTGTTTTCAGCGGAGTTGTTGGGGCGACTTGTCCGCCTGTCATCCCGTAGACCATGTTGTTCACCATTATGACGAGAATGTCTAGGTTTCTTCGCGCTGCATGTATGAAGTGGCTTAGGCCTATGCCCACTATGTCACCATCGCCGCCAAAAACGACAACATTTGTGTCTGGTTTGATGAGTTTTATGCCTGTGGCCACGGGTATGCTTCTCCCATGCAGAGTGTGTACAGAGTCTGCTATGAAATGCGGCGATGGGATCCATGCTGAGCAGCCAATTCCACTGCAGAAGACAAACTTGCTCAGGTTTTCATGGCCCAGTTCATGAACTGCCTTCAGGAATACATTTGTTATTGTGTATGCACCACAGCCTGCGCAAAATGGTGGCGTTATGTCTCTCAGGTATTTTCGAGGTGAAAACGTCTCAGTCATTTTCCCTTTTCACCTCGGCAATTTTGACCTCCAGTTCTTCAGGGGTGATCAATTCGCCTCCTCCGATCTTGTTCAGTGAGTCAACATGTGTCTGGCCCTCTGCTGCTCTCTTTACTTCATAGTATAATTGCTTCAAGTTCATTTCTGGGACAATGATTGTTTTAGCGGTTTCAGCCATTTTCTTGATGATTTCATCGGGAAAAGGCCATATTGTTCTCAGTCTTATGTAGCCGGTTCTTATCCCCTTTTTCTCAGCGCTCTCAACAGCTTCGTAGACCGTTCGTGAGGTGCACCCGCATGAAACTATGCCAACTTCGCATTCGTCAGTGTTGTAACTTTCAAAATCTGCAATTGAATGTGTATTGTTCTGTATTTTGCCGTTAAGTCGTTCTACAAGTTGCCTGTGTACGTTTGGGTCAGCTGTGACTCTGATGCCGTATTCGTCATGGGTTGAGCCTGTCACAACGACGTTGAGTCCTTCGCCGACTGATGGCATCGGCGGGATTTCCTCCAGTCCGAAGAAGGCCTTTTCATCAATACTGGGTTTTCTGCGATTTACTATCTCGTATGTTTTAGGTTGCGGTACGACTATTTGTTCCCTCATGTGCGCGATTATCTCATCTGCGAGAAGTATGACGGGTGTGCGGTACTTTTCCGCCAGATTAAAGGCCCTGACCGTGAGTGTGAACATTTCTTGCACAGTGTTTGGCGAGAGCACGATGGCTGAATAGTCCCCGTGTGTGCCCCAGCGAGATTGCATGATGTCTCCTTGACCGCATTTGGTGGCTTGTCCAGTGCTTGGGCCGGCTCTTTGCACGTCGACTATTACGCATGGAGTTTCTGTCATGAACGCGTAGCCTATGCCTTCCTGCATGAGGCTGAAGCCTGGGCCTGAAGTCGCGGTCATCGATTTTGCTCCTGCCCAGCTGGCGCCTACGATGGCGCCGATTGAGGCTAGCTCATCTTCCATTTGGATGGCTATTCCGCCTAGTTGTGGAAGTCTTTTCGACAAGTGTTCTGCGATTTCGCTGGATGGCGTTATCGGGTATCCCGCGAAGAATCGGCATCCTGCCGCTATTGCTCCTTCAGCGCATGATTCGTTTCCCTGCCAGAAATACGCGTTTGACGTCAAAGGTCTGTTCAATCAGATTCCTCTCTGGTTTTTCAGCTATGGCTTGAGAGTTTGAACCTAAAAGGTTTTATCCTTTCTTATAGCAAGTAATGCTCTAAAAGGTTGGAGGAAAATGGAGGAGGAAATTGCTGACTACGCTCTGGATTATGCGCAGAGCAAGAAGGTTGAATATGCTGAGGTGAGAGCTCAGAGCCAAGTGCAAGACAGGATCATTCTGAGAAATGGAATTGTCGAAGCTTATGCTTCGGCTGTTGATAGCGGATTTTGTGTACGAATTATGGCGAACGGCGGAATAGGCTTTGCTTCAACGAACAAGTGGTCAAAGGAAGAAGCGAGAGCTTCTGTTGACTTGGCATTCAAGTACGCGAAGGCTGCAAAGCGCAAGGACAAACTAGTCTTTGCCAAAGAAAAAGGAATTGAGGCAAAGTGGAGTGTCGGCCAAAAGAGGAAAATTGAGAATGTTGCGCCTGAGGAGAAGATATCTGCTTTTGCGGACGTTGACAAGGCCCTAGCGTCATGTGGCGTGAAGGTAGCTGCAACAATCTCACAGTGTTCGATGGACTTGATTACAAAATACATCGTCAACTCGGAAGGTTCACGGATATCTTCATTTGTTCCAAAAATAGGAGCCTACATTTTCATAACTGTTGTTGAGCAGGGGAAAACTGAGCAGGGATATGAGCAATTTGGTTACAGTGGTGGCTGGGAAGCCTTTGGTGAGTGGAAAATCGGAGAGACAATGATTCACAATGCGAAGGTCCTCAAAGATGTGATAACAAAAGCAAAAGCTGTGAAAGCTGGGGACATGGATCTTATATGCGGACCTGAGGTGGTCGGAATCGCGGCGCACGAGTCTTGTGGTCATCCCATGGAGGCTGACAGAATCTTGGGGCGGGAAATGAGCCAGGCTGGGAGGTCTTTCATCTACAAAGGTGGCAAATACTGGATCGGCACGAAAATAGGCAGCAGCAAAGTTACAATTGTTGATGATCCGACAATTGAGCATAGCTACGGGTACTATGCCTATGATGATGAGGGTGTTAAAGCGCGACGCAGATTCCTATACAAAGGGGGTGTCATAAACGAGTTCTTGCATAATAGGGAGTCAGCGGCCAAGCTTGGTACGAGAAGCAACGGTTCTTCAAGATCTATCAACTATGACAGAGAGGCAATAGTGCGTATGGCTAACACGTTTGTTGTTCCCGGTGATTTCACCGAGGAAGAACTGATCGAAGATGTCAAGAATGGTGTTTATATGAAGTCTTTCACTGAGTGGAACATCGATGATAAGCGTTTCAATCAGCGCTATGTTGGTAAGGAAGCTTATATGATAAAGAACGGGGAGTTGCTGTATCCTGTCGCTAGACCTGTGATTGAGACTACTACATTGAAATTCTGGTCGGCTGTCGACGGAGTCTCCAAGAAAGTTGAGTTTGACTCGGCTACTTGCGGCAAAGGCGATCCGCCTCAGGGAGTTCCGGTGTACACTGGTGGGCCATGTCTTAGGCTTAGAGGAGTGTTTGTGAAATGACAGACATACTTGGCAAGACTGAGGAGATAGTCAAGAAGGCGAAGAAACTAGGCGCTGAAGAGGTAATTGCTAGAACAACGTTTGGCAAGTATAAGCAGGTGCGGTTTAGCAACAATCAGGTTGATATCACGGTTGCCTGGAATGACTATGTGACTGACATAACTTTGGCTCGGAAGAAGCGTCTTGTCGCCACGCAGATACATGATTTTCGTGATGTTGACGCAAGCATTAAGCAACTGATAGGTTTGGCGAAGGTTTCTGAGGAGAATCCGACTTTTGGCGGCTTTGCAAAGGGCAGTTTTAGCTACGCCAAGAGTCAGCCTGACAAGAAGCTTGAGGATCTGGAGAACCCTGCAGAGCTTGTCTTCGGAGCGATTGATGCTGCTGAGAAGGAAGCTGGTTCCAAGGTTGATAGTGGAGGTATCCTTTTCACCAAGTTTGAGGATGTCTACCAAGTGTCTTCAGAGGGACCTGTTGGCACCGACAGGCGATCAGCAATTGAGTTTTCCATCAGAGCCTTTTCAGAGCAAGAGGCCTCTGGACACGGTGTTGAATGCAGTTCGACGTTGAAGAATTTTAAGCCTTCCAGAGCTGGCGCTAAGGCTGGCGAGATTGCGAAGTTAGCAAGGAGTCCCAAGGTGGGTGATGAGGGTGTCTACGACGTCGTTTTTGACCCGTTGATTTTTGGCTCTATAATTGGTCAGTGGGCGGGGATGGCTTCGGCTTTCAATGTTTTGGTTCAGATGTCTGTGTTTGTGGATAAGCTTGGTAAGAAGGTGGGGCCAAAGACTGTTACGTTGAAGGATAATCCTGCTGCTTATTCGGTGTCTCAAAGAGTTTTCGATGATGAAGGTGTTCCAACCAAGGGGAACGTCTTCATTGATCATGGTGTGCTCAAGACATATCTTCATAATACGTCTACGGCCAAGATTTTCAAGGCTAAGACGACGGGCAACGCTGGACTTGTTGCTCCTGGGCCTTGGAACGTGGAGATGGAGCCTGGAGACATGAGCAAGGATGAGCTCTTCAAAGAGGTTGACAATGGGCTCTACTTGACTAACACGTGGTATACGCGTTTCCAGAATCAAGCGAAAGGTGATTTCTCGACTATCCCCAGGGACGGGATTTTCCTAATTGAGAAAGGCAGGATCAAGCAGTCGTTGAAGGATCTGCGCATAAGCGACAACGTTCTAACTATGCTTGGCAATGTTGCTGGGATTTCGAAGGAGAGGCAACATGTGCACTGGTGGATGGAGGCTGATCCGCCGTCGCTCAGTCCGTATGTTCTGATCAAGAACGTGCATATGACGAAATCTAGATAGAGCCCTGCTCTTTCCATTCTCCTATTTTCGGGTTGAACGCAAGGTTTATGTTAATTTCTGGACTGTTATTTTTGGCAAGGGCGGTCGTAGTCTAGCTTGGTTAGGACATCGGCTTCCCAAGCCGACAACCCGGGTTCAAATCCCGGTGACCGCACCAAGAAATGCTGTGCCATTATGATGATGGCAGATTGAGGTGCACTTCGTGTCGACTTGCTGGCTTGTTTTAGTGTTTGCGGTTTGTCTGGCTTCAATTGTGTGGGCAAGGTGTTTGAGAGCTGCATGTTTGGCTTGACCTGCTTCTCAGTCACGTGCTTTTCCCTAGCGTTTGGTGTGACTGTTTCGGAGTAGGTGGGTTTTGGCGGGGATGTTGAGTTTTCACTTGTTTCAGTTGATCTGAACGGTGTAGGAGTGGCGGGAGCGCGTCACAGTGACGGTTGGCCTATGTTGTTTTTTCGGCTGAAAGAACATACTGTGTCGCAGGCCCAACATTAAAGTGAGTATCCCCAATGTAGGCATTGCCGTGACTATTCCCTGTATGCGCGTTCTTCGTGTTGGTCTACCCTGCAAGTCTGCTTGCTGGCATAAGTAAACTGTTTTTTCCCGAAAGAAATGTCTTGATTGAGCCTAGGCTTCTGAAGTCTGGCGCGCGTTTTATATGAGAATCCAAGCATCTGGGTTTCTATATTTGATGGGTGCCGTGTTTTGCCATAGTATGTCGGCAATCTTGAGAAAATCTTTGCGTGACATTCTCTTGCTCATCTCTAGGCACCACGTGTATATGGGGAAGCATCAGATAAAAGCAGAGTTTCGGAGAGCAAGACATGTCGGAACCTGATACGTGTTCTGGCAAATCTGGAATTTTCCTAGGTTTCCGTCGTGAGTCTGTGTTCAACAATGTTTTCCGTAATCATGCTGTTGTCCAGTGCTACTTGGTAGCGCGCTATGAAGTGAAACAACTCCCCAGTGCAGAAGGTCGCCGGTTCAAGTCTAATTGACAACGGCGTAAGGATGCAGAGTGTACAAAGAAGCCTTGAAGTTCATCGAAATGAATGATTTCAAAGACAAGAAAGTGGCGGTATCTCTCATCCGCCGAAGCTGGAATCTGAAAAGCCACAGTGACACAATTAGAAAGTACATCAAGGATCAGGTGCTGGCGGAAAATCCTCGCGTTGAACCTGTCGCTACTGAAGCTCTTGGAGGAAGAATGAAGATCCTAGGTTTCACAATATCAGACGACCGTGACGCAGCCAAAGCCAAAGCATGGGCAGACGAACTGGGCAAGAAGCTAACTGGTTGAGCACACGCCACGTGATTTCCACTTTCCAGTATCTAAATAGCACGCGCAAGTTTTATCTTTCATGATTGGTTTGTCTGATGGGGCGTTGGTATGCCTTCATGGACTTGCCCGAATCCCAAATGCACGTATGATGAGAGGCTCGAGCCTGGGCAGCATTGTCCACTATGCGGGGAACAAGCTAAAGGGTTCAATTTTACCGAGTTCGGCAACATATTGAAGGAGAAGTGGAGCCTCAAGAAGTCGATAATGAAATCAAAAGAACAAGAGAAAGCCTTAGGGAGAATAAAGTTCTGTCCAAAATGCGGTTCCACAAACATCAATTTTCTCGTATTTTACCGCCCTTCCACTTGGAAATGCCTTGACTGTGGCTACGAAGGCGCCCTAATAGTAGAAGACGGCAAACTTGCAGAAAAAATACAGGAACGCTATCAAAGCAACAAAGGAAAACGAACTTAGAATCCTAATTACGCACAAGGGCACGAACGCGCACAGCGAGAACAACCCAGAATATAGGCGAGGCCCCAGCACCCTGTTCATTTT